>CALHCA010000073.1 GCA_937930585.1 uncultured bacterium | reverse complement strand
GCCATATAGTCTGTAATTTTAAGATTTGCGCTATCTTTGAACTCATTTAAAATAGCTTGAGCTGTGGCATTTTTCTCAGCAGATTCCGAGTTTAAAGTGTTCAGAATCTGTGCAATTTCTTCTTTCGAAAAATCTTTATTAATAATTTCACAAGAATTAAACTCAATTTCAGGAGAAGTTAATGTTCCGGTTTTATCTGTTGCAAGAACCTCCAATAGAGCCATATCTTCGATTGCAGAAATTTTTTGCGGCAGAACTTTAGCTTGAAGTAGCTTCAACGAACCATAAGCGAAGAATAGCGAGCTAGCAAGCAATAGACCTTCTGGAACAACAACAACCGCAGCGGAAGTTATAGTTTTTAAAATCGTAGTTGGGTCTTCTTTGAAAATAAAGAAATAAACCACGCAAATTACTATAGCTAGAGCGAGCGCAAACCAGCTTAATCTTGAAATTAATTTTGAAATTTTTTGTTGAATTGGTGTAAGTTTTGGTTTGTAGTTTTTGAGTTTTGCAGCCATTTGGCCGGCTTCGGTGTTTTCACCAACAGCTAAAACCTCAGCTTCAGCTTCACCCGAAACTACGATTGAACTTGAAAGAATTTTATCGCCAACATTTTTCAAAATGGCATCGCTTTCTCCTGTTAGGATTGATTCATTAACTTCAAAAGAATTTGACTTTGTTATTTTTGCATCTGCGGGAATTTCATCGCCAGTTTTTAGAAAAATCTTGTCGCCATTTTGAAGTTCGGTGAATAAAATTTCTTCAAGCTTTCCATCACAAAGAATCATTGCTCTGGGCGCACTCATTAATTCAATTTTTCGAAGGGTTAAATATGCACGAACCTCCTGAATTGTTCCGATAAAGGAATTTACTAGAATTACAAAAGAAATAAACCATGCATCACGGGCTTCACCAACAAGCAAAAGCCCGCCCGCAAGAATAAAAATTGCAATTGAAATTGGGGAAATAAAGTTTCGAAAAATAATTGTTTGAATGTGTTTCATGGTTTATATTATATCAGTTTTTTAAACAAGAAAAAACCCTCAAAATGAGGGATACAAAAATTATTTTTTGACATTAATACCAGCTATTAGACCATAGTAGTATGCATATGGCTCTTTACTTTTTTCAATAAATTTTCTATTTTCACTGATAATTTGAAGTTCTCTAACCAAAGATTTTGGCATTTTTTTGAAGAGTGTCCTGCGAGATTGCTCCTCTAAGCGAATTTTGGCAAGGATTTCACTTTTAGAAAGTTTTTCTTCTGAATTGAAAGTAATATAGTTCGACAATTCATTTATAATACCCGAAAAATAGCTATTTTTGAAAAGTTTAGCATTAAAGCCAGCTCTTGCGAGTGGCCTAGCGTTTATTTTTTGTGGAATCGCGCAAACTAAATAATCAATTTGCGAATCATTCTTGGCGTATTTAACAACTTCTGAAAATAACTCAGTTAATTCATTGCTGTTAGCTTTAGGTGCAGTAGCAGCAGCATTCACAAAATCAGATATTGCGTAAACATTTAGGGCTTTTTTATTAGCTTGGATTTCTTTAAAAAATTTAAGCCCAACCGCTGTGGTTACTTCGTCATTCTTTCGAATGAAAAACCACTCTTTCTTATTATTAAATTCTTCTTGCGAATATGACCCGCGCGTGAGAATTTGCAAATTCATGATTTGTTCTACGATTTTCTTTTCGAGCTCGTCACTCTTAGAATTGCTCTTAGAATTATATAGAACTTCGATATTATTAGTCTTAAATAATTTAAGCATGTAAAATGTACCTCCGATATGGACTAAATAGAATAATATTGTAACATTTTTAGGAGCGAGAGGCAAGAATAAGCTTTATTTTTATCATAAAATATGGTAAAATTTGAAAATAAATATTATGAGATTATTAAAAAACTTCAAACAATCTTGGGATTTTTTCTATAAAAATAAATATGGTCTTTTAATTAGTGCTTCAGTTTTGCATTTTGTAATGTCTGTGATTGGGGTGAATTTGCTTTTTTGGGTTTTTAAACTTATCGAAGCTAATGTTTTGCGCTTTGGCTTCCTTTACAACATCACGTACCAAATCAGATGTTCTTTCATTTTTGCCGTAGTATGCATAGCTATGATTAACTTTTATCGGACCAATCACCTCGAAACTAGGCACGAACATACCACGACTTTGCGATGTAAAGAAGTCTTTTACAGACCCCACACAGCCTGGCTCATCGTGATAACCAGCTTCGTTATAGTAGCGTGTCATCTTCTCTGGTGTAGTTGTAGGTAAGAATTCTTTATCTCTAAATCCCCAGGTAACGCTAATGCAAGGCATACCACTGTTGTGTGCTGTTGCAACATCAACTTCAGAATCTCCAATATAGACAGCATTTTGAGGGTCAACACCAATCTGAGCAAGGGCGTAATGAACAGGCTCAGCATCAGGCTTTCTCTTAAGGTCATCTCGCTGACCTAAGGCAAAATCAAATCTACCTGGGAAGAAACTGCTCAT
>CALHCA010000072.1 GCA_937930585.1 uncultured bacterium | reverse complement strand
CAAAAAGGGCGATTTTTTGTTGACTAAAATTATTTTTTATGTTAGAATATATTTTGTCTTTAGCTGGAGCTTTAGATAATTTTTCATAAGAGGAGGTTGCTGCTTATGGCAACAATAGAAATCTTTGCAGGAAAACACGGTACTTTCTTGATTCAAGCTACTTCTGAGGATAGTGATTCTATGTTAGTAGCTAAGCAATATCAAAGTATTATGGCCGAAGTAGCTAATTGGCAGGAAATTCGCAAAACGCAAAAACGTATCAAAGCTTTGAATGGCTTTGAAAACTGTTCAACAGAAGGTGAGCTTAAATTTTATGAAAAACAGCTTGCCAATACCGCAAAGTGTCGCCTTGCTTTGATAAATCAAATCACGAAGATTTCAAATTATCTTGCAAGTCCGGCTTCTAGCGAAAATTCTAAAATCGATAAAGAGATAAAGAATCTTGAAGCAATCCAAAAGATGCTCAATTTTATTGATAAAGAAGCCATTCCGAAGCTATCGGCCGTGATTCGCGGTTTAGAAAAGGAAGAAAAAAAGCAAGTCATTCAAACTCGCCGTATCCGTAGTTCTAACTACAAAGACAAAGGATATGTTCGTGGGGTGAAAAAAACACCCAGACCAACCTGATAGATGCAATCGTGAGATCTAGCAAGACTGCGAAGAGACATGCCTTCGTATAAAACTCAACCGCTCGAAATGAGCGGTTTTTCTTTACGCCTATGTTTTTTTATGTTAAAATGGTAAAAGTTAAAGAAGGAGGTTTGAGTTTTGGACGATTTTAAATATTTGCCAGAAAATGCTCATTATTTTGATTCGGCGTGCCAATCTTTGCGGCCGCAACCAGTTTTAGATGCTTTAAATGATTACTATTTAAATTTTAACTCTTGTGGAGAGCGTGTAAAATATGCTTGGGGTAGAAAAGTTGATGAAAAGGTTGAAGAAACTCGCGAGGCGGTTCTGGATTTACTAAAACTGAAAGAAAAAGATTATTTTGTGAGTTTTACGCTTAATACAACTTATGGTTTAAATTTATTGCTTTCACAGCTTGAATTGCCTGTTTCGAAAGTAATAACGAGTGAGATTGAACATAATTCGGTTTTTCTTTCGACAATTGAATTTGCTAAAAAACACAATATTGAACGAATTGTGCTTAAGCGCGAAGAAGATGGCTCGATTTCGCTCGAGAATGATTTTTCGAAAGCTTTGGTTGTGGTCAATGCGGCTTCAAATATTGATGGAAGGCGACTTGAAAACATTAAAGATTTGGTAAGGAAAATTAAAAAGCAGGGTGGATTTGTAATTATTGATGCCGCGCAAGCGCTAGGTTCAAGCTACGAATTACTCCAAAAGATTCCAGCTGATGCAATCGTTTCGAGCGCGCACAAGATGTATTCAGCGAGCCTTGGAATTATGATTGTGCGGAAAGATTTTGCAAAATTTATAAAAACCTCTTTTGTTGGCGGTGGAATGGTCTCGGGCGTTTCGAAAGAATCCTATGAAGTTCTGGGTGATGAGCATATTCATGCTTTGTTTGAGCCAGGTTTGCAGGCTTGGGGTGAAATTATCGCTTTAAAAACAGCGATTGATTGGCTGAAAAAGCAAAAGAAAACTTCACAAGTTGATAAGTTTTCGAAAGATATTTTTGAGTTTTTAAAAAACCAAAGTGGCGTTAATATTTTAAATAAAAAGCCGGCTCCTGTGAT
>CALHCA010000071.1 GCA_937930585.1 uncultured bacterium | reverse complement strand
CAATCTAAATGCAGAATTTTTAGACCTGGGCAAACAAAGCAGTGTAGAACTTATCATATAACATTTAATAACTCTATTGATAATTTGCAACTCAATAATTTAGCTAGAAAAGGTGCAGTTGTATCATCGTTATTATCAAGCAATGATATTGGGCAATTACAATGGAAGAAAATATTTAATTCTAGATATGGAGATTATTAGGAATGAAAGCCAAAAAGATTCACGGATTTCCTATATTAATTTAAGCCGAAATTTTGGAAAAGAAAATGCGATGCTAGCAGGTTTTGATTATGCAAAAGGAGATGCATTAGTAATTATTGATGCGGATTTACAAGATCCACCAGAGTTAATCCCTGCAATGATTAATCTCTGGGAAGAAGGATTTGATGACGTTTATGCTAAACGTGAATCTCGTGATGGTGAAACTTGGCTTAAAAAGCAAACTTCGAAATGGTTCTACAGCATACTTGATAAAATTTCACAAATTGAAATTCAACGCGACACTGGCGATTTTCGACTTCTTGATCGCCGTGCAATTGAAGCCCTAAAAACTCTCCGCGAAACCAACCGTTACACCAAAGGAATGTTCTCTTGGGTTGGTTTCCGAAAGAAAGAAATTACTTATAAACGTAATGCGCGTATAGCTGGTGAAACAAAATGGAATTATGCAAAACTTTTTAATCTCGCAATTGAAGGAATCACCAGCTTTACTGTTGCACCCCTTCGCATTGCTACAATTACAGGATTTTTCATTTCAATTGCTGCATTTTTATGGATTGCTTTTTTGCTAATTCGCCCACTTTTTGGCGTTCCAACTGGTGATGGTTATACTTCAATTATGTCAGTAATTCTTTTTCTTGGTGGGATTCAGCTCCTCTCAATTGGAATTTTAGGCGAATATATTGGTCGAATTTTCATCGAAAGCAAAAATCGCCCCGTTTATCTAGCGCAAGAAATCAAGGAATTCAACCATGAAAAATCTACTAAAAAAGCTAAAAAATAGCCAAGAATTTTGGTTTGCAGCAATTGGCGGGTTGAATACAATTCTAGATTTTGTAATTCTTTTTGGACTAACTTCTCTTGGAATTAGCTCTTTAATTGCAAACATTTTCTCAACTGGGATTACTTTTATAAATAGCTTTAGTTTAAATAAGAAAATTACTTTTAAATCAGTTTCAAAAAGCAAAAAAGAACTTGTTCGAGAAATGGCACTTTTTATTATTGTAACACTTTTTGGACTTTGGGTTATTCAAGGTGTGATAATTTTTCTAACTTTACCATTTTTCGAAAGTATTTTAAAAAATCCAAAAATATCACTTTTAATTTCAAAGCTTGTAGCTACCATCTTCAGCTTAATCTGGAACTTTATCCTTTATAAAAAAGTTGTCTTCAATAAAAATTAAATATATTATTTATTGAAGAAATTTATAACCGATTTAGAAGCCATTTTAAAACTAAACCAAAGGTTAATCTAAAATAAAATAAGCCTTCAAAAGACTTATTTTTTCGAAATAATTAATTGTCGTTCGCGACCTTCACCTTCAGAATGTGTTTCGATATCCGAATAATCTTGAGCTAATTTATGAACAGTGAAGCGGTCGGTTGGATTCAAATTTAATCGATAAGGCTCACCAGTTTTTCGAACTTGTTCAATCCATTTTTCAGCTTTTTCAGTAATTTTTTGAGCTCGTTGTTTTTTATAATCTGCAACGTCAATATTTACACGGTGAATTTCAGCATTTTTAGCTTCAAGCGCTCGTGAAATTAAAAATTGTAATGAACGCAAATTTCCAGAATCACGACCAATAAATAAAGAGTTTAGCTCGCTTGAAGGAACTGAAAGCTGGATAATTTCATCATCCGCAGTTGAATAAACCGCCAGATTAACTCCGAAAAAGCTCAAAATATCTTCCAAAAACTTTTGTGCAAAAACAATTGATTCTTCTCGATTCATATTACCTCCGTTTTCCATCTTTTGCCTTGATTCTTCGAATATTCGTTCCACCTTTTTCTTTCGAATTTTTCTTTGGCGGCTTAGTTGGTGTATTTTTTACAATAATTGCTTCTTTAGCATTTTTGAGCTTATTTTTCGAAGATTCCTGAGCAATTTCTTCCATCTCTTTTGAATCAATTGAAAAAATATATTTTTGCTGAATAATTTGAATAATATTCGAAATTAAGTAATAGAAAATCAAAGCACCATAAAGCCCCATCATAAGAAAGAATAAAATTACTGGGAGAATTAAATTCATATTAGAATTTACCGCAGCGTTAAGTTCTGCCTGATTTGGCTCTTTTCCTTCTGCTGCTTCCTTAAAAATATCACGAACCCGCCGATTACCATTTTTCGGTTGAGTCTGCCGAACCATATACCACTGCGAAAGTGTTAGTCCAACTAAAATCACCATCATAAAACCGCTCGAAAGGTCATTTAAAGGTACAGCCGTATCCGTCAAATCAATAACTCCAAGGAATTTTGGTTCAAGTTTTTTGCTTGAAATAACGTCACTTACACGACTCATTTGTGCAACTGGCTGATATACCCATTTCGAAATTTGGTCAGGCGTATTCACTACAATTCGCATTACACTAAAGAAAGTTAACAGAATTGGCAGCTGAATAAATAACGTCATCATTGAACGAAATGGCTTGAAATTATGACGGCGATAAAGCTCCATCATCTGTAAAGTTTCAGCTTGTTTATTACCTTTTGAATTTTTGCGAATTTTTTGCAATTCTGGCTGAAGTTCTCGTATAACTTTTGATTGATGAAGTTGGCTCTTTGTAAGCGGCCACATCAAAAAACGCACAATTAAAGTAAAGATAATAATCGTGAAACCAAAATCTCCAATAAAGTTATAAATCACCAAAAGTAGATTTAAAATCGGTTGAGTAATAAATAATTCAAATAAGTTCATACATCTATTATTATACTACTTTCTACTACTTATTACAATAAAAATCAGCTTCTTTAAAGATGTCAATTATAATTTCTTTAAGTTCTTCGTGCGGAATATCTTTTACACTTTTATGAAAAATCATCACTACAACGTCAAAAGTGCCATCAATTTTTGGTAGTTCATGGCGAATAATTTCATAAACTCGCCGGCGAATTCGATTTCGACCAACTGCACTCTTTAAAACCTTTTTCGAAACTACAACCGCAAAACGTGAATCTTTACGGCGCGGATTTTGCGCAAATTTCACGGTAATTTTTTGTGTACGAACCGAAGTTCCGTTTGAATAGACATATCGTAAACTACCATGACCGTGAAATCTATTTTTATAAGCTAACATAACTGTTTATATTTTAGCATTTTTTAAGTAATTTAGCAAATTAAAACGAGCTCACAACAAGCCCGTTTTAAAAATTTATTATAGATTAACAATAACTTTTTTATTCGACCAGAATGATGGTTGATAATGGAGTTTTAATGAAGAACCAGCAGGGACTTCGAAAATCATAGAACCGCTCTTTTTACCACCTTTTACTAAATCACCAGAACCAAGACTATCTGGTAGGCTATAAGTTTGCATATCAGCATTTTCAGCGGCTCCGTTAGAATCTTCGGCCTTAAATTCGAAAACATTATAGTTCATCTCAGTTTCAGATTTATTTTCAATCTTTACTGAAACTTTTACATATTCTTTACCATCTTTTGGCTTTAGATAAGCATTTCTAGAATTCCAGTTTCGCTCAACCTTTTCAACAGTTAATTCTTTTCCGTCAAATGCAATTATATCACCAACATTGAATTCAGTTTTTTCTTCTTTCTTCTTCTCATTATTTTGAGTTTGAGATGATCCGTTTGGCCCAGAATTTTTATTTTCACCAACTTTTTCAGGCTGCTTATATTGGCTACCAATAGCAATAATTATAACTATAATAATCCAAAACCAAGCTTTTTTATAGAACGGTTTTTCAGATTTAGTTTTCGAAGATACTCTATTTAGCTGCTTGCTATCATTAGATTCTACAGTTGATTTTTCTTCTTTCATTAGAACTCCCTTTATAAAATATTAATTATTACATAATCATTTTACCCCCGATATATTTTTTGTCAAGTATAAAAATAAAAGAGGCTTTAGAAAACCTCTTTTTAATCTCGTTTTAACATCACAGTAAAAGCTTCACTTGGGATTTCGACATTACCGAATTTCTTCATTCGCTTTTTACCACGTTTTTGTTTAGCAAGCAGTTTTTTCTTTCGAGAAACATCACCGCCATAAAGATAGCCTGTCACATCTTTTCGATAAGCTGAAATATTCTCTCGCGCAATGAATCTTCCACCAATCGCCGCCTGGATCGCCACTTGGAAATTCTGTCGCGGAATCACTTCTTTCAATTTTGCAGTAATTTCACGACCCATTCGCACACTTTCTGAACGATGACACATCACCGAAAGCGCATCAACCATTTCGCCTGCAACATAAAAATCCACGCGCACTAAATCTTCTACCAAATAATCCCAAAGTTCATAATTAAATGATCCATAGCCAGATGTAACACTTTTTAGCTGGTCATAAAAATCGGTTAAAAGGTTAGCAAGTGGCGCTTCGAAAGAAACTAAAACACGCTCATCAATATAGCTCAAATTCTTTTGTAAGCCACGCTTCGAAACAATCAACTGGATTACAGCACCAACATAATCTTTTGGCACCACAATTTCACCTTTAATCCATGGCTCACGAATTTCAGAAATTTTTGTTTGATCAGGTAAATCAGCAGCACTTTTAATATCTAATTTCTCACCCGTTGTTAAAATTACATGATAGTCGGTTGAAGGGTTAGTTACCACTAAGTCTAAGTCATATTCACGTTCCAAACGCTCGCGAACAATATCCATATGAAGAAGGCCAAGAAAGCCAATTCGCACACCAAAACCTAAAACGGGCGAATTTTCTGGCTCAAATTGGAGCGCGGAATCGCTCAAACTTAATTTTTCAACCGCATCTTTTAAATCTTGATAATCTTCATTCGAAACCGGAAAAAACCCAGCATAAACAAATGGCTGAACATTTTGATAACCTGGTAAAGGCTCGCTAGCAGGATTTTTCGAAAGAGTTACAGTATCGCCAACTTTTGCCTCACGGGTAGTTTTTAAGTTAGTCACAATGTAGCCAATTTCACCCGCACTCATTTTATCGTATGGTGTCATTTTTGGTTGAAGCTTACCAATTTCTAGTGCCAAACCTTTCGAATCTGTCGCCATCATTTTAATTTCTTCACCTTTTTTTAGTTCGCCAGAAAAAATACGCACGTACAAAATCACACCGCGGTAATCATCA
>CALHCA010000070.1 GCA_937930585.1 uncultured bacterium | reverse complement strand
CCTCATCTGTAGCAGAAATTTCGCCAGGAAAACCAATTTTCTTTATTTCGAGCAATACTGAAAAGGTAGGTGTAAATAAAGTTCCTGAATTCGGCGACCTTGATGTGCTGGGCGACATTTATTCGCGAGGCAGAAAGGTTTTGACTGATAGTCAGGAAGACACAGACCACTGGGAGATGATAGATATGGGGTGGGGAGCTAAAGGCCTTTTCTATAAGAAAAATGGATTTTGTGGTTTTCGGCTTTCATTCACTGGAAATTATGGTAATGGTAGAATGCTCGAAAAACTTAAAGAGAAATACTGGCCTAAACACGAAACAGCTTTTGCTGGAATATGCATTAACAACAATAGACACTCTGGCGGTTTTATTCTTAAACTCGGCTTAAACGGTGAAATAGAGAAGCGCGGGACTGATAGTTATGAAGAATATCATGTGTCTGGGGTGTATTTAGCAAAAAATAATTTATAAAAAAGGAGAATAAAAAATGGCTATTGTAAAAATTATTACAGATGAACGAAATGCAATTATGACTTGGCACGAAATCGACCACTTCACCACAAATTTTAATGGAGCAGGAACAGTTGTAATTCGCAGTTTAGCCAACGGAAAAACTTACGCAGAAGAAACCAAAGCTCGCAAAGCAGGAGATAGCACAAAAGACCTAAGCCTTAATACTTTCAGTGTTCAAATACCAGAAGGAACTGAAATTTCAAAGGAAGCAATTGAGAAAGAACTTCTTAAAAATGAATACTTTAGAGAAAAAAGTTCGAGACAAATCTGGGATTTTGAAGAAAATAAAGCAAAACAGGTATAGAGAAAGGAGGAATATGGATGATAAATACATAAGCAAAGAAGTGTTCGAAGCACGAATTGATGTTTTGGAAGAAAAAATCAATAGCTTAACGCAGATTGTTGAGCATACGAATGATCAGCTTGAGATTATCGCTGGACTGTCAAAATCAGTCACTGAGCATCAAAAAGATATTGAGAGCGTCCGACGCGAAGCTGAGCGCAACAAAGAGCGTCTTCGGCGACTCGAAGAGAATCAGAGTAAAATTGTTTGGGCTGTAGGCGTGGCAATTTTAGGAGCATTAGTGCAATTCGTTCTGAACGGCGGATTAATTAAAAAATAAGGAGAAGAAATAATGGATAAAGTAATTGAATGGTTTCAGCAACGGCAAGGCAGAGTTAGTTACTCGATGGACTATAGAAATGGCCCGAATTCTTACGACTGTTCGAGTGCGATTTATCACGCATTGATTTATGCCGGAATTCTGCCACAAGGTTTCCGCATTGGCAATACCGAAACAGAATTTATAGATTTACCGAAATTCGGCTTTCAACGCATTGAAGCAGATGTAAACGGATATATTCCAACACAAAGGGGCGATATCTTTATTTGGGGTAAACAAGGATACACTCTCGGTGCTAATGGACATACTGGAA
>CALHCA010000069.1 GCA_937930585.1 uncultured bacterium | reverse complement strand
TGAAAGCTTGGACGCGGGTGCGGTTAAATTTCTTGATCTAAACGCCTCTAAAGAGGCGCGCAAGTCGCAAGGAGGCACGGCGAATGAGAGCGTTGCGGCGCAGATTGAAATTTTAAACGAGTGGCTGAAAATTTGAATTATTTTGCTTAAATATAGTAGTATAAAATTTTTATAAAAAGGTATCTGATGCTTGAGTATCTCAAAGCACATATAATTGCCATTATTATAGGCGTATCTGGTTCTTTATCAGCTATGGTTACTTTATTTGTTAATGTAGGCGACTTAATAAGTATTAAGTGGCTTATTTTGTTTATTTTCATTTTTCTAATCGTAGTCTCAATACTTGTTGGTTACTTGTATAATATGAGGCAGTATGTGACAGATTATAGCTTAATTAAAAAACTTAAACTTAGACCCTTACATAGAGAGGTGGATGGCAACGAGCTATTTTTAAATAAATCATCCATTAAATTAACCTATAATGATATTATAAGGCTTTACTTTATAGATAGTGAAAATATTGAGGTATTTGTCGGTATAGGCATTGTAAAATATGTACAGGGCAATGATAAGACATGCCATATTCAAATTTTGTATCGAATTGATAAACCTCTGCCAAAGCAGTATAATAGTAGTTTGTATTTTAGTTTACAACTCAAAGAAAGTGATATTGAAGAAGTGATATCGAAAAAATTTTTAAACTTACAAGGAGAAAATTAATAATGGAAGCACGAATTGTAAAAATAATAGATAGTCATAGAGTGGCCATAAACAAAGGCGATTTAGATGGTGTTAAAGTTGGAGATATATTTATTATTTTTGAAAAAGATGATGAAATCTTTGATCCTGACACAAACGAGAGCTTGGGAGTTTTGGAAATTCCAAAACTAAAAATGAAAGCTAGTAGTGTTCAAGATAGGTTATCTATACTGGAGAGTAATGAGGTAAAAATAATAAAACCTAGCACTAAAAAAACTATAACAAGAACATCTGATGGAAGAAACGCAAACACGATTGCTTATTGGCAAGATATTTATTTTGGAAAAAAATATCGAACCGAAGAAGAAATAGAAACTTCAGCACCCGAGAACAAGAGAGTTGAGATTCGAGAAAGAGGAATAACTGAAAAAGATTTTGCAAGGAAAATAAGTTGATTCGAAATTTTACCATTGTTAGGCAAAATTTTATTCTATTTTATGAAAAAATAATGAAGTAGAAAATCGGAGAATAATTATAAAAAAGAGGTTATGAGGTAAAAGAAACCTTTAATATATGAAACTAAGATATAAAAGCGCAAAAGTATCTTCAACCAAACGCTATAATTAACTTTTTAAAGATGGAAAAATACTAGTTGTATAAAATTGAAGTTAGAGGGGGGCATTTTGATATATCTGGTGTCTAATACAAGATTTGATCATCCGCAGGTGAGGCAGCTTGCGGTCTGCGAGATAAAATTTCTCAAATTTAGCCTGCCTGCGCAGATCGGCGCGCTAATTTTTACCTCCAAAAATGCGGTGGCGGCGATAAAATTTAATGAAA
>CALHCA010000068.1 GCA_937930585.1 uncultured bacterium | reverse complement strand
TATAAAGTTATTCGAAAAGGCAAAAGCGAAAATTTTATGCCAATTCAAATTGCCGCAATATTGGGAATTTTAAGCCTATCTCCAACTTCTTCGCCAGTTCCAATCCTTAACTATGGTTTTAGCTTGCTTTCAGTTATAGCTGTTAGTTATTCACTTAAGGCAGCAAATAAATTCGAAATCGAAACTGGGCGAAAATCAAAGGCAAAAATCTGGGCAGAAATTCTATTAACACTTCAAATTGGTGTTTTTATATTATATTTAATTTCTGGCATATTTTCTGCTGGAGGAATGCTGAACGGAATTAGATTATTTTAGGGTTACATTGTTTTTTAAAAATGTTTATGATAAAATTTAATCTAAATGAGGCATCATATATGAAAAAATCTACAAAACCACAAAATCTAAAAGATATTATCATCATTTCATTGGTTATTTTTAATTTTATCGTGAGTATTTTTGCAATCTTTTTAGGAGTTCAATTTTACGTTCAAAAAGATACCCTATCGCGTTATTCAGTACAAGATCTTAATACTGATCAAATAAATTACGAATGTCACAAAACACCCTCAGACCAGTGTACAAAAGAATATAACCGAATGGTTGATATTAAGCGACATATCCTTTCGAAAGATTTAAAATAATTCCCGAAGATTTCCACACCTAAAAAGGGGCGGTTCTTTCTTTAAAAAATTTGCCTGAAAATCTAAAAAGTGATATAATTTAAGAATGAGCATTAAGAATAATTTAACGAAAACTGCTCGCAAAGTTTTGCCAAAATCGGCGCTTGTTGGGCTGGAAAAAACTTATCGAAAATCTCGTGCAAAAGTTGTAGCCATGCGTTACGGCAACCCTGCGCGCGACTTGAGAGTTATTGCTGTGACGGGTACAAATGGTAAAACTACCACTGTTAATTTTCTTAATGAAATCTTAAAAGAAGCTGGTTATGTAACCGCAATGTTTTCAACTGCAAATATCGAAATTGCGGGTGTTCAAACAGTAAATGACACTAATTCTACAACCGCAACAGTTTCGAGATTACAAAAATTCTTCTCTGATGCAAAAAAAGCTGGTGTTGAATTTGCGCTAATTGAGGCAACTTCACACGCACTTGATCAATATAAATTTGCCGGAGTTCCTATTGAAATGGCAATCATGACCAATCTTACACAAGATCATCTTGATTACCATAAAACAATGGAAAACTACGCCAATGCTAAAGCAAAACTCTTCGAAATGCAACCACGATTTATCGTTTTAAATACCGATGATTCTTATTTCGAATTTTTTAATAAGTTTGAGGCTGGTGAGCAAAAAATAACTTATGGCGAAAGTAATTCTGCAGAAGTTAAAATTGAAAATTTCAAGCTTTATAAAAAGGGAAGCGAAGCTGACCTTCGAATTGACAATAATATCAAGCTCAAAATCGCCACAAATCTGCCAGGAGAATTTAACATTTACAACATGACCGCGGCGGCGGCTGGTGCCTATCTTTTGGGAATTTCACTTGAAGATATTCAAGAAGGAATCGCAAATCTCGAAGGAGTTTCAGGAAGGTTTGAATATGCTGTTTCGAATTTACCTTTTGATGTAGTTGTAGATTACGCCCACACGCCAGATGCGCTTGAAAAACTTCTTAAAGCTTCAAGAAAAATCACTAAAGAGCGCACGATTTTAGTTTTTGGTGCTTGTGGTGATCGCGATCGTGAAAAACGCCCAATTATGGGAAGAATTGCTCAAGATTTAGCTGACCGAATTATTATTACCGACGAAGAAAATTATACTGAAGACGCCCAACAAATTCGTGAAGAAATTATTGCGGGAATTTCGAAAAAAGGTAAAAAATTACCAGCAAATATTCAAGAAATTCCAGATCGTGAAGAAGCGATTCGAAAAGCTTTACAAATTGCAGGCAAGGGCGATATTGTGTTAATTACAGGTTTAGGGCATGAAGTTTACCGCGTAATTGACGGCAAAAAAACACCTTGGAACGACACAGAGATTGTGCAAAAAATTACAAAAGAAATCTTCAAAAAATAGCAAAAAATCGCTCATTTTTGGGCGATTTTAGTTTTCGAAAAAATAAAAACCGTTCTTTTGAACGGCTCAAATTTAAACGGTTTGGGTATTTGGCTGATTTTCAGATAAAAGCTCTGATGCAGAATTTACTCTTATGTGCCAATTTGCGATTTCGCCTTTTTCGAGCGCATTTTTTGCTTCTTCGAGACTTTGTTCATTGAGATCAAAGAAAAAGTTCTTTTTTCGAAGAAACCCAATCGGCTGATTAGTTTCAATCTCAAGAATCAATTCCTCAAAAATAAACTTATCTTTAAGAAGTTTATGCTTCTCTGACTCCTCAACTCTTTGAGTACAAAGAATTGTGGCTATATTAAAAAGAAAAAATTGCTTACCAAACCTGCGCAAATGTGCTTTTTTCATATATTTCACCCCTTTTAGAAAATTATTTAAATTTTAGCATACCATTGATTTTTTTGCAAGTATTTAGTAAAATAGAATAAGCATAAATATATTATAAGGAAAGATTAAATGAAAGTAAAGAATAATAGAATTTTACTGCCCGCAATGACGGTAGCGGTTCTAGCACTCGGTGGCGGGTATTATGGAACCCAAATTATTAGCAAACAAAATATTTTTTCGAAAGCATCAGCTTATACTTCAGCGGTGAACCCCGTTGATCCAAGCAATACTCCAGATAGCTATGAAATTAAATTTACAGATGAAAATTTTAAGCGTGCGTTAAACTCAATTTTAATGAAGAGTGATCCAAGCCGAACACTTGATAGCCCAATTACGGCTGGTGTGGCTAAAACAATGACAGAGTTCTGGCCAGAAGATGCATATCGAAATTTTGAGAATGTAGAAGGCATTCAGTATTTTCAGAACTTAAAAGTAATCCATGTTCATCCAGTCTGGTCGTTAAAGGATATGTCTGCTGCAGCGGGTCTCCAGAATATAGAGACAGCTTATGTTGGAATGAACAGCGTTAGCGATATTTCATATGTTAAAAATTGGAAAAAGGTTGAGTTGCTATGGATTCACCATACTAAAGCAACAGATTTTTCGCCACTTAAAGATTTACCGAAAGCAAAAGTTTATGGAATTGCAAGCAAAAATGTAACGATAAATCTTTCAGCAGGCCAAAGAATTTTTAAAAATCCTTTTATTAACTTTGATGGCACGATTATGCCAATAGAAAATAATCAAACTTTTATAAATACAGATAAAAATGGAAATCCGCAACAAGATGGTGGATATATTAAAGTTAACGCAGATAAATTTACGGGCGAAGGTACTTTTAGCGTTATAAATAAAAAATACACTCTACCTAATGGAAATACTATGGATAGCCAAAATGATTCCTATAATACATCTACCGTAGGAGTAGAGAATATAAACTTTAACCTAAATGAAAAACCAGAAATTAATTTCAATGTTCAAGGCAATAGTATTCCATTAGAAGAAGGATCGCCATTAGTTTGGGATAAACCAAGGCAAAATAATTCCACAATTAATGATGCTCTATTAAATTCTTTTAAGAAAAATTATAGCCCACAAGCTGGCGGAAATTTCTTTACAGCAAGTAGCCCAACATCAGATATTACTTCTTTCACAACCGATGCTAATGAAGTATTCAGTAATAAAGAAAATCAAATAAAGGGTGATTATTTGATTACAGCTAAAGCTACAAATAAATACGGGAATACTACAACTGCTCAATTTAGGCTTCTAACTGCTTTCGCTTCTCGTGAGCCAGTTAAAAAAGCTCTTGAGAATTTCGAAAAACAGCCAGATTATATCAAGAATGTAATCCCTGCTAATTTATTAACTGAGGTTAAACGTATTATAACACAACCTTTAGGGATAACGAATGATGATGTTAAAAACGCAGCAGATTCCTTAAACAATAAAATCTCTGAAATCGTAGCTCTAGAAAATGAGCGAAAAACCGATATTTCAAACGCGATCAACGAATTAAAGAAGGTAATTGAATATATCGCCGATTTCAAAGATGTCATGAATGAAAATGACAAGATTCTAGATCCAGTAGTAAAACAAGCAAATCTTAAATATCTAGAGAAAATTGCTGAACGCTATAATAAAAATACTAAAAAACTGGAGCAAACTTTAGATAAAATTAATAATTTAAAGAATCTTAATAATTTTTCTAAGGAAACTTTAACCCAGTTACAAGAAGTTATACATGCAGCATCAAACTTAAATATTTCAAGCCAGATTAAAACTGCCGAGGCGATAAAAAATTCAACAGAAAATCTTGCATCAGAAAGTGAAATCTTGGAAGCAATTAATGAACTTGAAAACGCTTTAAATGGTCTGCGAGCTGACAAAACAACTCTAAATTCGCAAATTAAAGATTTTGAAGATTCGCAAAAATGGCTAAAAGATGAGGTTAAAACTGAAGCAGATAAAGCTAAAGAAATTCAGAAAGCAGACAATCCGACTTTCGAAGAAATTAAAAAAGCAGAAGAAAATTTGAAATTAGCAATCGAAAAAGCTAAAAAAGCAGAAAACGAACGCCAAAAATCATCTGAAGATAAGCTAAAAGAAGCTGAAAAGATCATTAAAGATAATAAAACGAAGAAAGATGAACTTCCAGCTGTTGATATTGAAAATATTGAAAATTTAATTTCGAAAGTTAAAGATGAGAAAAAGCGACAAGGATTGAGCGAAAAATTACAAGAAATTAAAAATTCTGTCAAACAGAAAGAAGCTCAAATTGAAGCGGATAAGCTTGCAGAAGCTATCAAAAAACGCAATGAGGAAATTGCAAAGCAACGTTTAAATTCTCCAGAAACTGGATATTTACGCGAAAAACAAAACCAACAAGACAGCACTACTATATTAGTTTTGATTGGTTTAGTTACTGCAATTTTCACACCAATAATTGTATTTTTCGCTAAAAAATTGAAGAAAAATTCGAAAAAAATCTAATTTCGAAAATAAAAATAGATCCTGAAATTTAGGGTCTATTTTATTAATTTTAGATAATTTTATAAAAGTATAATTATTTCAATTTTAGAAAATAAAAAACTGCGAGAGTTTAAAACCAATCGCAGTTTTTTATAATTATCTTGATTTAAAATAATCAATTTCTTTAATTACGTCAAGAAGTGCATTCGCACGCTTTGTCTCATCTTCAATCATTCGAGCGGCATTATAAGCTGGTTCAATCAAAGTATTATCATCACTTGAACGGAGAAGCAAAAGATAAATATCAAATTTTTCTTCATTCGAAACTGTTAATTTATCAACTAATGGTCGTAAATCTTCAAGAGCATGGCCCTTAATTGCATCTAAGTCTAAACCACCAAAACTTGGCATTACAGCTGGCTGAGTTTGTTCAACAACCGGTTGAACTTCTTCAGCTACTGGAGCCTCAACTTGGTTTAGATCTTCATATTGTAGTTCATCAGTATTTTGACTGTCATCAGAATTATCTGAAGAACCGCTAACACCAGAAAGAATCTTAGCGAGCTCTGGATCGTCGCTAACTGGCATTTTACTTGTTTGGTTCATATCAATTTCCATAACCCACCTTTATATTTAATTGACTTTACTTTTTATTAGTTATATTGTATCATAGAATTAAAGCATAATCAAGATTATTTTTTTCGAAAGGGTGGAAAATGTTAGATGATTTTAATTTATTGGTTCAGCGCGACCCGCAAAATGCGCTTTTAGTCGCTAGCGAGCAGTGGAAACAGGCGCTTTTTCAAGCTGAAGTTATTTCACCAGAAAATGATGGCCGTGAAATCAAAAATATTGTTATTACAGGAATGGGTGGCTCAGCTTTAGCTGGTTTAATTGTGAAAAAATGGCTCGAAAATGAAATAACTTTACCAATCGAAATTATTCGAAATTATAATTTACCAAAAAGTGTTTCGAAAAATACTTTAGTGATCGCAAGCTCGTATTCTGGAAATACAGAAGAGTCAATTTCAGCATTAAATCAAGCAATTGAAATTGGCGCACAAGTTGCCACAGTTTCTTCGCACGGAAAAATGGAAGAAATTGCTCGAAAAAATGAAATTGCTCATGTTAAATTACCAACAGGTCTTCAACCTCGAATGGCGGTAATTTATAATTTTAGAGCTTTAACTAAAATTTTGGTAAATTTTGGGATTATTTCGAATGAAAAACACGAAGAAATTGAACATTACGCCGATTTTTTGCGAAAAGAGAGCGAATCTTGGTTAGCAAGTGTTTCGAATGAACGGAATTATGCAAAGCAGTTAGCACTTTATTCGGCGGGGCGAAGTGCAGTTTTTTTAAGCTCAAATGAATTCTCACCACTAGCTTATAAGTGGAAAATTTCTTGGAATGAAAATGCTAAGAATATTAGCTTCTTTAATGAATATCCGGAATTCAATCATAATGAATTTATTGGTTGGAGTTCACACCCAGTTGAAAAACTTTTCGCAATATTTAATCTACGCAGTAATTTTGACCATCCACGCATACAAAAACGATTTGAGATATCAGACAGGCTTTTAAGCGGAAAACGCCCCGCAGCACGAAACATTGAGCTTAAAGGTTCAACTTATCTTGAGCAAGTTCTTTGGGGGTCAATTTTGGCGGATTTTGTTAGTATCTATCTTGCTATCTTAAATAATGTAGATCCCACACCAGTAGAACTAATTGAAAAGCTTAAAGTTGAATTGGTGAAATAATAATCTTAAAACTGCTATTGGATTTCGAAAATAGCAGTTTTTTGTTTTTTAAAAATAAAAGAAGCCAGCTTTTACTGACTCGAAAAAGTTGTTATTCTGGATTTTCTAAAGTTAAAGTCAACAAATACGAAAAAAGCCCGCAAATGCGAGCTACTTTCGTGGCGGAGAAGGGGGGATTCGAACCCCCGATACGGTTGCCCGCATACACGATTTCGAGTCGTGCGCCTTCAACCACTCGGCCACCTCTCCAATATTTATATTTTATCATATATCAGAGATTAAATAAAGATTTATTTTGCTGAATAATATATATGCCCAGGCTGAAGATTGCCAAGCAACTTATCAACAGTTACAAATTGATAGCCTTGAGAACTTAAATTCTGCAGAATACACGGAACCGCTTCAACTGATGTTTGATGAATATCATGCATCAAAATTATTGCGCCAGGACGTGCGTTCGAGATTGCTCTATTACAAACAATATTCGAATTTCTATCTGCCCAATCGCGAGTGTCAACAGACCATAGAATTGAGCTCATTCCAAGATTCGAAACAACCCTTTGCACAGCTGTATTGGTTGCGCCGTATGGAGGCCTAAGTGTAGTAGGCTTTACACCTGTAATACCTTGCAGAATATTATTAGTTGAAGATATTTCTTTTTGAACTTGTTCAGAAGATAAACCCGGTAGAGAAGGGTGAGACCAGGTGTGATTACCAATTTGATGTCCATTATCAAAAACTCGCTTTACAATAGAAGGGTATCTCTGAGCACTTGGGCCAATCATGAAGAAGGTTGCCTTCGCTTTATAACTTTGAAGATAAGAAAGGAGTTTATCGGTATATATGCCCGGTCCATCATCAAAGGTTAAAGCAATACATTTCGAACAATCTTTATCAAGAATAGGAGATTGAGAAGTTAATGGTGCTGTCTTTTGAGCTTGTTTCGAATTTTGTATATCAGGAACTTCGAATATTTTTCTTGAAAAATCATTTTGCAAGAAATTAGAAATTTCTGAAATTTTAATTTGAAATTGAACCGAAGAAAAATTAGAAGGAATAATTTGACCTTTAGAGAAAGGAAAATCTATCGTTTGTTTATCTAATATTATTATATTTTCGAAACTTTCAAAATCTAAATCATTAAAAATTTCTTTCGAAAATTCTTTTTTACTATTTTTTAAATAAT
>CALHCA010000067.1 GCA_937930585.1 uncultured bacterium | reverse complement strand
AAAATAGTGTTGACATTGTTGTAAGTTTATGATAATATATAAATATTGATAAAATGATTTAAAAATTTGTCAATGAAACTTAAATCTATTGTTATAATGTGCAATATATTTTAATAATTCTTTATCCCTCCTTTATATACTATAAGAATTATAAATATTGCACATGGTAACCTCTTTGACCGGCGAGCCCTTTGTTGAATTTTGGTGGGTTTTCAGCTTCGAAGTTTTCGAGCCTTAGCGGGTGCGTCGAAGAGATAAAAAACCGTCTAAGCGATGCCCACCCGTGCTTAGGCGGTTTTTTATGTTATAATATTAAAATATCTATTACTTTTGTCAATGTGCTTAAGGTTAATAATTAACACACCTATTTTAACATAAGCGATTATATTTAGCAAGTTTTCGAAAAAGTAAATAAATTAAAAATCGTGCGACCTCGCAATAGTTTCGCACGATTTTTAACTAATATAAATCTCTCAAATTTTTTTAGAATGAAGCCTCGACCGCAGCCCAAGTGGTATCGGTGTTGTCTTCTGGGATGATAATTGTGACCTGGTCGCCAGCTTTAAGGCGGAAATAAGTCACACTTGCAAGCAAAATTTTATATTCGTTGCCGCCCGCTTCAACAAAGAACGAACCGTCGTGATTGATGAGCGTTCCGATAATTTGTTTTCGCGGAACTGGACCAATTTGCTTATAAATAAACCCACCATCTTCATTGATTGTAAGCTTCAAAATATCGCCCTCCACAAGCTTTGATTTCGAAGCATAATTTGCTGGAACTGGGTAATTTTTGCCATCTGGACCAATCATAGTTTGACCATCGAAAACACCTTCAATAACTTTGCCATGAGGGCTTTCGATGATGGAATTGCTTGGAGCTGTCACGGTGTTATCTTCACCGCTAATGCTTATTAGCAATTCTTTGGCTGCCGCAAGATTCGTTTCCGCTTCTTGAATCAAACTTTTCAGCCGTTTTACTTGTTTTTCTGGTAATTCAGACATATTCCTCGCATTTTCCTTGTCTGTTTTCTTTTGATATTATCTTTTAGATTTTATCACGAATTAACCTAAAAGTCAATATTTTTATATAATTTTAAGCTAATTTTAAGTTTTCCACAATTTTTAATCTGTTAAATGTGGGATGTTGTAATTTTTACAGAAATGCTTATGCTTAAAAATAAAATCTTAGTATTGAATTTTATTTAAAATTAAAAACCCTATTTTAGGGTTTTATCTTAAGAAGATATCTGTTTCCAATTATGTTTGTAAATTGCCAACGAATTTCCTATTATATCAACTTCGTAGACTTCTCCTGTAATTTTTAAACGAAAGTGCGTTTGATGTTCATCTACTCGGCAGTATTTCTTAATGTATAGCCACAGATACTTTGTTTTTTTCCTGGCAAAAGTCCCTGAAGGGTTTTCTTTTGTTAGGGTTCTCAACTCTTGCAATGCCTTACATCTGATTTCATAGGATTTCATCTTGTTGCTCCTCCAATCTAAAAACTTTAATTATGCCGTTCTCTAAAAACTCAATACTGAATTTTCGCTTTTTCGAATACTGAAAGCTATCGAAAATCTCAAATCTAGTAACATTTTCATTTTGTTTTTCGAATAAGCTACGGATTCGTGATAATTCTTTGAAAAGTTCTTCACGTACTGGAATCTTCTCATCTTTGGTTAGAATCGTTTTGTTGTGATTTGGATCCATCAACCGCACAATCCTTAGTTTATGGATTAACTCATCACCATTGCGATCGTAAAAGATCTGAATATCGTTAGCGCAAACAACAAGGATATAATACATAATTAATTCCTCTTTCTAATGTGCTACTCAAACGAGCGCTCTTAATATTATACAACTTTTTTAAAGAAAAATCAAGACTAAAAAAATCCCCGCAAAATTGCGAGGTTTCACATTAATTTAATTCGAACGAATTCTTTTGATTTCGATATTGGTGCCACTTCGGCAATAAATTTCGAAATTATAATCTTCACTCGAATCTTGTATAATTTGATAGTAATACCCCATATCATTGACATTTTGCATTTCGAAAATATCAAAGATTTCTTCCATCAGTACTACTTCATCACTAAAAATTCTAGCTCCAGCCGTTATTCTAAGGGAATCTTTTTCTCCCAGCAGCTCTTCGAGATTTTTCACGATTTGCTCTGCAGATTCACCTTCGATTTTAACGGGATTGATTTTGGTGAGCTCAACCGAAAGCTGTCTTTCGCTTACGGCTTCGTCAACAAGTTTGATTAAAATACTGCTCATAATGAGCCTCCCCCATAAGCTTATAGATTTCGGCGAACCGAGAAGCTTATTGCTTAAATTTTATAACAAGATTTTTTAAAATGCAAGCTTGAGCTTAATAAAAAGCCGCAAATGCGACTTTAGATGAAGGATTTCCTTAAAAATGGCGGTGTCTCGATTTCTTCTTTAAAGGCATCGTCTTTATTATAAGGATTGTGCGGTATTTTGAGGGATTCTTCAACTCTTTGTGGAATTCTTTCGTCCTCTAGCAACTTTTTGACCTTGAAGTCTTCGTCAATCCATAAGCAGATCCTTTTAAGTTTCCTTCTTGAGACGAATCGGTTCGGTGCTTCGCCTTCAAGATAAACAATCTTTGCTGAACCACGAACCTCAACTATTTTTTTGTCTAGATTGTATACTGAGTCGGGCTTTACTCGGATAACTTTATTTCCGTCAGCTTCGAGTCTAACTGGTACTCCGGTTTGAATTGCTTGAAGCAGCACTTCCTGTAATAAAAGTTGATCCATTTTGGATCCTCCTGATGAAAATTTTCAAGCAAAAGCTTGAATAGTAAAATTATAGCACAAAATATTAGTTTTGTCAATAAAAGGTTTTCGAAAAGCTCTTGAAAAGCATTATTTTTTTTGATATAATTGAGAGGTATTGGGATGTCGCCAAGTGGTAAGGCAGCGGGTTCTGGTCCCGCCATTCGGGGGTTCGAATCCCTCCATCCCAGCCAAGCAGAAATTATTTCAATAAAAATCGCCTCAAGTAGAAGCGATTTTTTTATTTTTCTATTTCAAAAATCTTAAATCGTGATTTTGTACCAGTTTTTAGAGAGACTTGGCTTTTCGAAACGTCGAATTTTTTGCTTAATAATTCAATTACTGCCAGATTTGCTTTGCCTTCAATTGCTAGTTCACGAATAAAAATCTCAAAAAACTCACCATTTTCATCTTGTGATTTTTGAATGAGGTTTCCCTTTTTTGAGTTTGGCTTAATTTTACAGCGAATCTTCATTTTGCTTAGTTTCGAAGTCTTTTGCTCGTTCTTCACCATAATATTTTGTTAAAAATTGGCGTTTATATTTAAAAAAAGTGCCGTTTTCAAGACTTTCACGAATTTTATCAACGGTATTAATTACAAAAAATTCATTATGAATTGAAGCAAGTGTGCTGGCAAGAATTTCGTCCGCACGGAAAAGATGATTAACGTAGGCTTTTGTGAAATTTTGGCAAGTGTAGCAATTGCAATCGTTGTCAATTGGTGTGAAGTCTTCTTTAAACTTGGCGTTTTTAATATTGATTCGCCCATAATAAGTAAAAATTGCACCGTTTCGAGCTTGACGAGTTGGTGCCACACAATCAAATGTATCAATACCATATTCCACACCCAAAAATAGATCGGCCGGCTGTGCGCCCATTCCTAATAGATGCCGCGGCTTTTCTTCTGGCAAGGTTGTATTCACCCAAGTTAGAACTTCGGGGATTTCTTCTGGCTGAAAAATCCCGCCAATCCCAAAGCCGTCAAAGTCTTTCGATCCCAAAAAACTCGCACTTTCTTTTCGAAAATCTTCTTCACGCGCACCTTGAACTACTGCAAAAAGTGCCTGTAGATTTTCACCTTTTGCGATATGTTCGGCATTTAATTCGTTGTGGCGTTTTAAACACTTTTCGGCCCAAAAATGAGTTTTATCTAATGCGGATTTAATTTGCGCTCGGCCAGCTAGTGGCGAAGTTAATTCATCGAAAGCCATGTGAATATCGGCGCCAATTTTATGCTGAAGCTCCATTGAAATTTCGGGGCTCATAAAAATCTTTTCGCCCGAAATGTGAGATTTAAACCAAACTCCGTCTTTACTAACTTTTGCGAGCTGATTTGAGTTATGGCGTGCTAAATTTGAATCACCCTTCGAAATGTGTGAAGTTGCGTCAATTCCCTTTCTATAAGCCATTCCAAGAGAAAAAACCTGAAATCCACCCGAATCAGTAAAGGTTGGTGCGCTCCAATTCATAAACTTATGAATTCCGCCAGCTTTCGCTAGAATATCTGCACCAGGCCGAAGCATTAAATGGTAGGTGTTTGCTAGTACGGCCTGCGCACCAGTTGAGCGAATTTGCTCGGGCGTCATTGCTTTCACTGTGGCATTAGTTCCGCCTGCAATATAAGCTGGGGTTTTAATTTCACCGTGTGGAGTTTGAATTACACCAGTTCTTGCCAAAGTACCATTAAGGCGAGTTTTAATTTCGAAACTTAAAGCTTTTTTCATCTGTTAAAGTATAGCATAAAAATATTTTTTTTGCAATTTAAAAACCGCCCAGAAGAGCGATTTTCAAGAATATTATTCAGTAATTTCAACGCCCATTGAACGAGCTGTTCCGGCGATAGTTTTCATAGCGCCTTCAAGTGAAACTGCGTTCAAGTGTTCCATTTTAGCTT
The DNA here is from genome assembly GCA_937930585.1 of uncultured bacterium. GTDB lineage: Bacteria > Patescibacteriota > Saccharimonadia > Saccharimonadales > Saccharimonadaceae > Nanogingivalis. The sequence goes on along the minus strand of CALHCA010000067.1, from coordinate 2,198 downwards.
CAGCAATTTCTTGCAATTGAGTTTTCGTAATTTTACCAACTTTATCAGTTTTTGAATTTCCTGCACCTTTTTGGATGCCTGCTCGGTCTCGAATCATATCATCAACTGGTTGACCAAGTGATTTCCAAGTGAAAGTTCGGTCTTCGAAAACTTGAAGGTGAACAATTACATCTTTACCCATCATATCTTTAGTTTTTTCATTAAATGGGTTGATGAAGTCCATCATATTTAGACCCCATTGACCAAGTGTTGAACCAACTGGAGGACCTGCTGTTGCACGGCCAGCTGGGATTCGAAGTTTCAAATTTCCAATAACTTTTTTTGCCATAATTTCCCTTTAAATAATTTTATACTTGATAATTCAAGTGCGTAACGTATTAATTTTAGCATATTTTTTTTAAAATTTCAAGCTTCAATTCGTTTATTTTAGGACTATTAACTCATTGTGTAAAATTTTGTGAAGATTGTTCGACGGAAAATTACGAATGTGAAAATGTGATCAGCGTGAAAAATATTGTTAAAGTACATTGCTTGCAAGAAATGGCATTAGTTTAATATAAACCTCTATAGCCCTCAGCTTTAATTTAGTTTTTCTTGTTTTTAATTGTTAATTATGTTATAATCTTAAAATCATGCTTTGGAGATTTAAAAATGAAAAATCGTGAATTAATTGAGACTCTAAAAGATTTTGGGCGGGTTTATATTGTGGGAAGTTTTGCAATCTATAAAGCTCTCTGCATTGATTCGGTTGAAAATCACGACATTGATATTGTGGTAAAAACAGATATAGCTGTCTCAAAAATTCGTAAACGGCTTGAAGATCTGGGCGGAATTTTTGTCGAGAATAATAATCACAAAGGTTTTCGAATTAATTACCACGGCCAACTTTTTGATATTTGGCGAATTAAAGATACGGATGCAATTTTCAAACAAGGTTTTGAGCGAAAATATCGCAATATTACAGATTTAATTTCCTCATTTGGATTTAATCTTTACCAGGTTTGTATTTGTGTTGAAGATGGGATGATTCTAGCGACACCTGAATTTCACGAATATTCTCGAACGCATAAACTTAAGCTTATTAATAAAAATTTATCAAATCCTGAATATATGATAGAAAAAGCTCTCAAGATTAATAAAAACGTTGTTGCCAAAAAGTAATTTTTTTCTCGCTGAATTTGGCGAGATTTTTAATTTAAGCTAAACTAAAACGCCCATTTTTTGAGCGTTTTTTGTTTTTTGAAAGTTTAAAATTATATTTTTTCGATTTGAAGAATGTCGAGTTCAACTGGTGTTTCACGGCCAAACATTGAAACCATCACTTTAATCTTACCCTTCACTGCATCGATTTCAGAAACTGCACCTTCGAAACCTTTGAATGGGCCATCGATAATATTGATAATTTCACCTTCAGAAAAGTTAATTTCAAACATTGGCTCTTCGGCACCCATTCGGCGGCGAATATCACGCATTTCTTTTTCAGAAACTGGTGTTGGTGAATCTGAACCGATAAATCCAGTCACGCCTGGTGTATTTCGAACAACAAACCAAGTCTCCTCGGTTAATTTCATTTCAACCAAAACATAGCTTTGTAAAATTTTTCGCTCAACAACTTTGCGTTTTCCATTTCTAACTTCAATCTGCTTCTCTTTCGGAACAAGTGTATCGAAGATTTTGTCAGCCATATCTACGCCTTCGATTCGCTGGCGAAGATTTTCCGCAACTTTATCTTCATATCCCGCTAAAGTTGTCACAGCATACCATTGTCGGGAATCATCATATCGTTTATTTGCCATAAATACCTTTCAAAATTACTTAATTAGTGTTTTAAAAATCCAGTTAAACAAGCCGTCTAGTAATAAAATTAATGTTGCGAATCCTACAGAAAATGCAATTACGGCACTAGTCATTTTCCAAGTTTCTTTGCGCGTTGGCCAGCGAACGAGTTTTAGTTCTTTCCAGGAGGCTACTAAATATTTACCAAGTGCAAAAAATGGAATTATAACGAATCTAAACGGTTTCATTAAAATTCGCACAAATTTTGGTGCCGGTTTTTTAGCTTTTTTATCTGTTTTGATGCCAGCAACTTTTGCAGCATATTTGCTTATTTTTAGCTCTTTCGAAACTTCTTTTTCATTGATTATTTCATCGATAGCTTTTAAATTAAATCCTTTTGTCAATAAATCTTTAATCGTTAG
>CALHCA010000066.1 GCA_937930585.1 uncultured bacterium | reverse complement strand
ATGGTGACTGGTGGGGTTATCTCAACCCCAGCTCATACGCCAATTGAAATTCGGCTTGAAGAAATTTATAATGGCTTGAAAGAGATTATTGTAGAAACTAATCCAGATGAAGTTTCAATTGAAAAACTATTTTTTTCGAAAAACGTAACAACGGCTATTTCAGTCGCTCAGGCCCGTGGTGTAGCTATTTTAGTAGCTCAACAATCAAAAATTCCAATTGCAGAATATACTCCAAATCAGATTAAACAAACTTTAACAGGTTATGGCGGAGCGAATAAAAAGCAAATGCAGGAAATGGTGCGTTCAAATTTAAATTTGGCTGAAATTCCAAAACCAGATGATGCAGCTGATGCGCTCGCCGCTGCGATTACGCATTTTTATATGACGCGTATTTAAAACTTAAATAATTTATGGTAAAATAAATTAATGATTGCACATATTTCTGGAAAAATTGTTGAAAAATTTGCTGGTAGCGTGATTGTGGATGTTGCTGGTGTTGGGTATGAAATTGTTGTTCCTGCGAATGAATTCGAACGAGCGGTTTTAGGTGATGATATTAAATTTTACACGTATCATAATATTACAGATAGAAGTCAAGAACTTTTTGGTTTTTCGAGTTTGGCAGCTAAAAAACTTTTTGAACTTTTAATTACCGTTCAGGGAGTTGGGCCAAGAGCTGGAATTGCAATTATGAGTCTTGGTGAAACTGAAGAAGTTCGAAACGCGATTGCTTGCGAAGAATCGAAATTTATTCAAAAAGCATCTGGCGTTGGTAAAAAATCTGCCGAGCGTGTTATTTTAGATTTAAAAGATAAGGTTGGAATGGCGATTTCGAAACCTGATGGTATTGATAATAATATTAACTTAGCTTCGGACGAAGCTTTAGAGGCGCTTATTGCACTTGGGTTTAATTTAAACGATGCAACGAAAGCCTTAGAACAAATTCCGCGAGATTTACCAACTGAAGAGCGTATTACCTTGGCTCTAAAAGCTGGAATTTAATTTTAAAAAGCCGCACAATTTGTGCGACTATTTTATTTTTTATGGAAGACTGTAACCTCTTTCATAAGAGCGTAAAATATTGTATGCAAAAAGCCAATTTGTTCGCCATGCAAACTAAGAATATCTTCTTCTTTAAGCTTTTTAAAGCCATATTTGTTACTTTTGGTAATACTATAAATGTTACCTTTTTTGTTGACAGCGAAACAATTTCCCTCCTGAATAATTGCAACACGCTCACTTTCAAAGCCATTCGCTACGTCTAATCTTTCAATAACTGCATATTCTGGATTTACTTTAAACCCGTTTTGGAATATGCGTTTAGAGATAATTCTTGCGAAATCGAAAATAGCTTCAGTTAAATTCTCTTTTGCAACCTTTTCATCTCCATTTGCTACTATAATGGCATTCTTGAAAATATCAATGTCACCTTTAACTAAAGTTTGTAAGCTACTCATATGGAGCCTCCTATATAAAAAATTCTTATTCCAGAAAGGAATATACACCAGAATTATAACAATTTTTTAGTTTTTTGTCAAATCGTGGTATAATATAAACAATGGCTATTGAAAGAATTATTGATGCAAACTTACATGATGATGAACCACAAGAGCAGCAGGTGGAGATTTCTTTACGCCCAACAAATTTTGATGAATATATTGGTCAAGAGCGATTGAAGAAAAACCTAAAACTTGCGATTGAGGCTTCAAAAAAGCGTGGTGAAAGTATTGATCATGTGCTTCTTTATGGTCCACCGGGATTGGGAAAAACTACAATGGCGAATGTGATTGCGCGTGAAATGGGTGCAAATATTCGAATTACATCTGGCCCAGCGATCGAAAAAGCCGGTGATTTAGCTTCGATTGTAACGAATTTACAAGATGGTGATATTCTTTTTATTGATGAAATTCACCGAATACCACGCGCTGTTGAAGAAATTCTTTATTCAGCGATGGAAGATTTTAAACTTGATATTGTAATTGGTAAAGGGCCAGCCGCACGCTCGGTTCGGCTAGATTTGCCACATTTTACGGTTATTGGAGCAACTACTAGAACGGGAAGTTTGGCAGCACCACTTCGAGACCGTTTTGGTCATATTTACAGACTAGAATTTTATACACCCGAAGAGATTTCAAAAATTATTTTACGTTCAAGCAAAATTTTGGGGAGTAAAATTGAAGATGAAGCTTCAAGAATTTTATCAACGAGAGCAAGGCTAACTCCACGAATTGCAAACCGAATTTTAAAGCGGGTTCGTGATTATGCTGATGTTAATGGTGATGGAATTATTGATTCGAAAACTGCACAAAATGCTTTAAAAATGCTTGAAATTGATGAGCTAGGGCTTGATGCAGCAGATAGAAATCTATTAAATTTGGTGATTGAAAATTACGGCACGCGACCAGTTGGTTTAAATACAATGGCAGCATTAACTGGTGATGAGACTGCAACAATTGAAGATTTTTATGAACCATATTTAATGCAGATTGGTTTTTTGCAACGAACTCCTCGTGGAAGAATTATTACTAAAAAAGCATTCGAACATTTAGGAAAGGAATTTAAAGATGAATGATAAGCAAAGCTTGGCTCAAAAATTTGAAGAAAAAATAGTTCAAAATAGTCAGGATTTAACTTTCGAAAGTAACTTAGGAGCTCCAATTAAGGTTCAGCCAGTTATGCAAGTTGAAGTTCCTGTTGGCGATCCGCGTGTAATTAAGGCTCGCCACGATCAATCGGTAAGAACCTATCCAGACATCACGGTTGATGAAGATGAATATGTGGTTCTCTCGATGCGACGTCATTCTCTTGGTTATCTTTTGAATATTATTTTTAGTGCGTTTATTGGTGTTTTGCTAATTAGCGCGTGGATCATTATCTGTTTTATGCCGAATCCGCTGCCGATTCCTGCAAATTTTAAACCGCAAATTTCTTTGATTTTTGGTTCAATTACGCTACTTTTAATTATATTGACTTATGTTAATTATGTTGTGTATCGAGCAAATCGATTTGTGATTACGAATGAACGTGCAATTCAATGGATTTCGAATACAATTATGAGCCAAAAAAAGCAGGTAATTAACCTTGAATCAATTGAGGATATTTCTTATTCTCGAGAGGGAATTTTGCAACATTTGTTTGATTACGGAACTGTTAAACTAAGCACTGTTGGTGATGAATCAACTTACACTTTTCCATTTTCACCAAATCCAGACAAAAAAGCAGAGTTTTTGAGTGATATTGTTGAAGCAGCTCGTGAAAATCAAATGCTTTCTGACAAACTTTTTGAAGAAGGCGTAAAAATGAGCGTAAAGTAATAAAAAACAGCTTTCGAAAATTTGTAAGCCGTTTTAAAATATTTAGTTTCGAGATTTTTTAATAAAATCACCTTCTTTTTCTAATTTTGCTCGAAGTGTGAATTTTTTACATTTACCGTTTTCGCAGTCAGTTGGTTCATAGTGATATTCACTCTTCTCTTCATTAATTAAAATTCCAGAAGGGTCAGTTAGAAGATTTGGTTCAATCCCTTTAACAGCATCTTCATTGATTTTTTCAGGGTAGTAACCGTTTTTCTTGTAATAAACTTCTTCTAAATTATAGTAAATTTCATTAATTGAAAGTTTTCGAATTTGGTCGCGTTGAACTGCGAGAAGTTCAAATCTTTGCATTGTGAAAATTACACCAACAACGATTAAAAATATAATTACAACACAAATTTCAATAACTGTAAAACCAGATTTTTTCTTCATATATTTTTATTATATCACAATTTATTTTTTTGGTCTAATCAGTTTGAATTTGTTAGAAAATTATGATAAAATTTGTTTATTGCTGGTTTTAAAAATTAGTAAAGTAAAATTAGGGGGTGAAAAAATGATTAGAATTCCAATTGGTATAGATGCTAATGGCGATACAGTTTATGTTAACTTTATAGAATTAGACCCAAGATTTAGTACTATAACTAATAAAAAATTAGCTACAATCCAAACCGAAATTATAAAAGAAGCTCGTAAAAATTTAGAAAAACAAAAGGGCTCAACAGTTTTCTAATTATTTTTTTTTAAGGTTTATTATGAGCCTTTTTATTTTTCGAAAAATAACCTTGAACATTTTGCTGAAAAATGTTAAAATAAAGGTATTATTTTAAGGAGAAAATTTTATGAGTGTAAAAAGATTATTTGAGACTTTTGGGCCAGATAACTACAGATTAGAATTAGATTTAAGTAATGCAAACGGACGATTTTTTAGTGGAAGAGTTGAAATATCAGGGATCGCTAAAAGGCGAAATTCTATTTCGCTGCATTCTAAAGATCTAAAAATATCAAAGGTTTTATTTCAAGAACAAGAACTGGATTTCGTACAGAAAGAAGATGATGATGAGCTTGAAATTTTTACGGGTGATGTATCTTTTGATATTGATGAAAAAATAAATCTTAATATAGAATTTTCGGGCCAGATTACTGATGGTATGCATGGACTTTATCCTTGCTATTATAATGAGAATGGCGAGAAGAA
>CALHCA010000065.1 GCA_937930585.1 uncultured bacterium | reverse complement strand
GGCGGCTAAGATTGAGCCGACCACTCGGGTGAAAGATCTCACCGAGGCTGAAGAACAGAAGCTACGTGAAATTATTGATAATAATTACACTGTAGAAGGTGATCTGCAACGCCTCGTGGCAAATAATATTAAACGTCTAAAAGACATTAACAACTATAAAGGTATGCGACACAAATCAGGGTTGCCTGTAAACGGTCAGCGCACACGAACGAACGCACGAACTCGAAAGGGTCGCGCAATCGCCGTTGGTGGAGCACAGCCAAAAGCAGCAAGTAAGACTTGATTTAAGAAAGGGATAGAATTATGGCAGAAAAAGTTAGTCGTAAAAAACAGCGCCGATCTGTTCCATCAGGTCAAATGCATATTCAAGCAACCTTTAATAACACAATCATTACTTTTACGGATAAAAAAGGTAATGCTTTAGCGGCAGCGAGTGCTGGTGCTTGTGGCTTCCGAGGAAGTAAAAAAGGTACAGCTTATGCAGCGCAGGTTGCAACTGAAAAAGCAGCCGAAAATGCACAAGCTCTTTATGGGCTAAAATCAGTTGATGTTTTCGTTAAAGGTGTCGGACTCGGTCGCGATTCAGCGATTCGTTCACTTTCGAACGTAAATATTAATGTTGAAAGTATTAAAGATGTGACTGGCGTTCCACATGGTGGCGTTCGTCCAAAGAAAGCAAGGAGGGCTTAATTATGGCGAGAGATAGATCTCCGATTGTTAAACAATCACGCCGAGAAGGCTATGCCCTTCATCGAAAAGCTGCTAAAATTATGGCACATAAAAGTGGGATTCCTGGTCAACATTCAGGTTCTCGACAAGGAAAGCCAAGTTTATACGCAGTTCAATTGCGCGAAAAGCAGAAAGTTCGACGACTTTACGGACTTCTTGAGAAGCAATTCGCACGGTTGATGAAAGAAGCGTCACGCCGTGAAGGTTTGGCTGGTGAAAATCTACTACAGCTTTTGGAACTTCGTTTAGATAATGCTATTTATCGAGCAGGTTTCGCAACTTCACGACGACAAGCTCGCCAGTTGGTGAGCCACGGACATTTCTTGTTGAACGGTAGACGAGTTGATATTCCTTCAATTCGACTAAAAGCTGGCGACGAGATCATTGTTCGACCAAAGAGCCAAAAATCTGGCTATTTCACAAATCTTGAAGATGTTGTTGCTGATGCAGCCCCAGCTCCACTTAGCTGGCTAAAAGCTGACAGTAAGAAAATGACAGTTTCTATTTCGGGTCTTCCTAAACGAGAAGAAGCAGAAGCTGGAATTAATGAACAGCTAATCGTTGAATATTACTCACGATAAAAGGTAAGGAGCTAAAAGTTTATATGTCAAAATTAATTCACAATCCAGCGCTTGCTGAAATTCAAGACTTAAGCGAAAATGTTGCAACTTTTGTTGTAAAACCGCTTGAGCCTGGATATGGTAATACGCTTGGAAACAGCTTGCGCCGAGTGCTCCTTTCGAGTATTAATGGTGCAGCAATAGTTGCTTTTAAGATTGACGGAGTTAGCCATGAATTTACATCAATTGAAGGTGTAAAAGAAGACGTGGTTGACATAATGTTGAATCTTAAGAATGTAAAATTTAAGGCTCATACCGATTCGCCTGTTGAACTTCGATTGGAAAAAACTGGTGCTGGCGTAATTACTGCTGGTGATATTCAAACAAATGCTGATATGGAAGTAGTAAATCCAGATCAAGTTATCGCTACTATTGACGATAAAAAGACTAAATTTGTAATGGATATTGTAGTTGAATCTGGTCATGGTTATAAAACTATTGAAGAATCTAGTGAGGACCGAATTCATAGTGATATGATTGCAGTTGATGCAATTTTCACGCCAGTTTTGCGAGTTCGATACAAAGTTGATAATACTCGTGTTGGTCGGGTTTCAAATCTTGATAGATTAGATCTAACTATCGAAACTGATGGATCACTTTCTCCACGGGAAGCTTTCGAACAAGCATCGGCAATTTTAGCAAATCAATATACGGCACTTGCTGGTTCTACAACGATTGAAGCTGCTCCAGCTTTAGGTGAAGAATTTGAAGATGAAGCAAGTGAGCTTCATACATCAATTGAAGATTTAAACTTGACAGCTCGAACAACAAATGCGCTTGTTAATAACGACATTCGCACTGTTCACGACTTAGTAAACCTTACTGAACAAGATTTGCGTGAACTTAAAGGCTTTGGAAGCAAAGCTTTGGATGAAGTAAAAGATAAAATAGCGGAGTTAAATTTATAATATGCACCGACATGGATATAAAGGGCGAAAATTTGGTCGTGAACGTGACCAGCGCCGTGCGCTCCTCAAAGGCTTAGCGACTTCGTTAGTCATTCATGGCAAAATTGAAACAACTTTGCCAAAAGCCAAAGAGACTTTGCGCTACACAGAAAAGCTTATCACTAAAGCAAAAAAAGGTGATTTACATAACCGTCGTCAAGTTATGGCTAAGCTTTGTAATATTGACGCAGCAAATAAATTGGTAGATGTTATTGCTCCACAACTTTCGAAGCGAAATAGTGGTCATTTACGAATTGAACGAACTCGAATTCGTCGCGGTGATGCAGCAGAAATGGCTACAATTGAATTTGTTGATGAAATTAAACACGAAAGTGAGGATAAGTAAATGGCTGTAAATGCAAAAACTTATTCACAAAAGCCAACTGAAGTTGAGCGAAAATGGATCTTGATTGATGCTGCTGAATCAGCTACTCTTGGTCGGCTTAGTGCCAAAATTGCAACTTTCTTGACAGGTAAAAACAAACCAACATACACACCGCACACAGATGGTGGTGACTATGTAATTGTTATTAATGCCGAAAAAGTTAAAGTTACTGGTAATAAAGAAGAAGCTAAGATGTATTACCGACACAGTGGTTTCCCTGGCGGTTTGAGTGAAGCTTCACTAAAAGAATTGCGCGAAAAGAACGCTGCAATGATTATTGAAAAAGCAGTTTATGGAATGCTTCCGAAAAACAAACTTCAAGCAGATCGAATGAAACGTTTGAAAGTTTATGTTGGCGCTGAGCATAATCACGCTGCACAAAAACCAGAGAAAGTTGAGGTTAAATAATTATGGCTGAAACTAAATATTTCTACGGTCTTGGCCGACGCAAGGCTGCAACAGCTCGCGCTCGACTATATGCTGGAAAAGGTAATTTAACTATTAATGGTAAAACTGCAATAGAATATCTTGATGGCAATAAATCTATGCTTGCTGAGATTACAGATCCACTTGCCTTAGTTGGTAAACAAGCTGATTTTGATATTACTGTAAAGGTTAACGGCGGCGGTTTAGCTGGTCAGGTTGACGCAATTAAGCTTGCTATTTCGAAAGCTCTAACAGTTGCCCATGCAGACTTGCGACCAGTTCTAAAGAAAGCTGAATTCCTAAAACGAGACCCTCGCGAAAAGGAACGCAAAAAATACGGTTTGCGATCTGCTCGAAAACGAGAACAGTTCTCGAAACGTTAAAACTTCAAAAACAATCGTTCGAATTATTCGAGCGGTTGTTTTTTTGAATGAAATGGAGTAATATCAAGGTATGAAATATATGTAGAAGATCTAAATGAAGTTACGGAATAACTTCGTAAGCAAGGTGTGGATGCGGTTTTCTTGAAAAACAATGGTGAAGATGAATTGGTGGTTTTAAACCCTGAAAAAGTAGATAGAAATATCTTAATTGAAAGATATAAGCTAGCGAACCAGCAAAAACAAGCCCTTACCGCTAAACTGGAAGACCTTAAAGCTCGCCACCAAAACCTAACAGGTAATGAAGACTTGGTATTTAATATTTTTAAAGATGAATTTCAAAAGAATGCACTGGGATATTTTAATCCGAAAACCAAACTATGAACTATGGGAGATGGATTTTCTTTCAATACATATTCGAATTCGATTGTTTTTGTTGTGTTAAATTCCGCCGCGGATCTTGCTTAAGATTTTGGCAAGCCTCAAGACGCTTATCGCTGGCGAGCGACTGCTGATAAAATTAAGAAAGCGGCAAATCAAGAATTATTTAACACAGATTTAAGTTATTTCTATCCTGGAATTTGGCCATCTGGTGAAAAAGACCCGAAAATTGACACATCGAGTTTTTATGGTGCGTTTATGTTTGGACTTTTTGATTTTAGTTCATCTGAAATTGAGAGATCTTTTGAATCTCTAAAGAATTATTTTGAAGCGGAACGAAATATTGGTATTCCTCGTTTCGAGAATGATGTTTACTATCGTTTTTCTGATGATTATAATTCTAATATTTGGATAATTTCAACACTTTGGCGAGCGGAATTTTATCTCGCAAAAGGCGATAAACGACAGGCTGAGCGGATATTGGATTGGGTTGCGACAAGGAGCTCTTCTACTGGAATTTTGCCAGAACAAATCAATCCTCGCGATCTTGAATGGCTTTCCGTAGCTCCATTAACTTGGAGCCAGGCTGAATTTATTTCGGCGCTACTTGACTTAATTTCTCTGGAGGAATAAAACTTATTTCGGAATTAAATTGACCTATCTAGACAAATATGGTATAATCAAGTCATGAATAATTTTCGAAAAACATTTTCAAAATACCTAGAGACTACAAACGAGCGCATAAAACTTCAGAGGTTTTATATTATTGTCGCTGTAACGAGCTTTTGTGTAGCGAGTGTAGTTAGTCTTATCAATCAGGGATTAGGACATCTAATTATATTTTTGTCAATTTTAGCATCTGGTCTTTTTCTGGTTAATTCAATTATTTGGGTGATTGGTGTAGCTCTGCTCGAGACCTT
>CALHCA010000064.1 GCA_937930585.1 uncultured bacterium | reverse complement strand
CATGCTTCATTCTTTAATGGCAAGCCGAGTTTATCTTTTTGTGTATCACTTAATGAATTATAAAATTTAAATACATCACCCTGAATTTCCCAGTATCCTAAATTATCGTTTCCTATAATATCACCCCTCTCGTAGTGTTGTATCTTATAACCTTTTTCTTTAATAACATCACTAATAGGAAATCCTAAAGTACCTTTTTCATTACCAATCTTATTCCAGCGTTCGCGTATTTTACCATAACTTTCATGATATCCAGATTTTGGACTACCTATGATAAAACCATTCTGATATTTTTGGAACCATCCGCCTTGAATAGTTGAAAATTCTTGTGTTATAGGTAATCCCATCTTACCGTGTTCATACCCTAATTGAGCATACTTCTCTCTAATTAAACCAATACTTTCCCAATATCCAGTGCTGTCACTTCCAATTATGAAACCATTCTGATATTTTTGCGCATGACCATTATTGATAATGTTAAAATATCCAGATAGCGGCAATCCCATCTTACCATGTTCATACCCTAGCTCAGAATATCTTTGCCTAATTTTACCATAGTTTTCCCAATATCCAGTACTATCGCTTCCAATTATGAAACCATTTTTAAACCTTTGAAATATTGATTTATCGGTCTTGAAAAATTCAGAATCTACATCACCAAGATACCCTTTCTCACCACCTAGCTCAATATATCTTTTATATATTCCACTATGTATTCTTTGGCCCTCCAGAGTTGAACCAAATAACTGATTAAAGAACATAAAGAAATTTCTATTTCCATAAGCTCCACAATGTGAAGTTCCTGGATAATTTGCTAGCGCCGAATCATTTGGAACATATGGTGTATAAATATACAAACTTAAAGTTGCAACATTCTCAATATTAACACGTTTTGTACCACAAGCTGGATTTGGTGAATATTGAATATTATTCCATCCAAGCTTTAGCGAATAACCACCATCTTTATGATGGTCTTTATAATATTTTAGCTGCCAAGCTGCCAAAGTCATTTGTTTATAAAAACCAGCTTTCGAATCCGCACAAGCAGCAGAAAATCCAGGTCCAGAATCTGGGCAAGCATATCCCATCGCGTATTTATATTGAGTTTTTACTGGCCAATTATCATCTAGTAAATTGAGAGATTCTTTCTTCAGTAAAACCAACAAAACTTGCGGGTTAATTCCATATTTCTGAGCCGCATCATAAATAATCTGTGCCGCCGAAATTCCACCATCAAAAGATCCACCACCTTTTTCGAAAGAAGTTTCACCAGTGTTCGGGTTTTCATGGTAATTATTTATACATACATATGGAGGCTTATGCCAATAATTCGAATTTTGTGCAGCAGCAAATTGAGCAGCAGTCCTACCATCATTTCGTCCAGAAGGGCCAGTACCCCAAGTATCACAATTACCAACCTGCTTATTTAAAAAGCTTTGGATTTGCTGCACATTCATTGCATCTTTATTATAAAAGATACTGTCATCGATAATTCGGCCAGGATTAAAATCAGTTGCTTTAACGGCGTTAGAAAGATTTCTAAATATAGCTAGAGCGCTAAAAACAATAACTGCCACAACTGGCACACCGATTAAAATCGACTTTTTAAATTCTCTACTTCTCGATTGTAAAACTTTGAGCATCCGACCTTCCTTCTTGCTTTTGCTTTGAATTTTTATAAGTTGTTACTGCTGTCCATTTTCCAGTTTTAAATTCACTATCACTAATTTTTTTTGAAACTGCTTTACAATACTTATTGCTTGGACTCTCTAAAATTTCGGTTGAAAGTTCAATTTTAGTTCCATCAGAATGTGTTAAAGTATACGAACATTTACCATTTCCATCATCATAAAGAAGTCCTGAAATCTGCCCAGCCACACGAACCACACCATCTTCAACTTGCACGGTTGTATAAGTTGGAAAATTCGTATATCCCGAGGATTCAACAGTTCCTTCAGCACGATCAGTATTATTATTTTTAGTTTTCGAATTAATGATCTCCTTTGCAGCTTCTTGCTTTTTAGTTTCTTCAGGTTTTTTCGAATCTTCTTTTTTCTCTTCAACTTTTTCTATTTCT
>CALHCA010000063.1 GCA_937930585.1 uncultured bacterium | reverse complement strand
ATTCGTGTGAAAGTTGCTGCAGCAATTCGAAACGATATTCGACCAATTTTATGCATTGGTGAGACATCTGATGAGCGAAACCACAATGAAACTGATTTAGTTCTAAATGACCAGCTAATTGGTGGGCTCGCGAACGTATCAAGTGAAGATATTTCGAAAGTGATCATCGCATATGAACCGGTTTGGGCGATTGGAACTGGTGTAAATGCTAATCCTGATGATATTCGAAAAGCGGTAAAAGTTATCCGAAATCAAATAAAACAACTTTATGGTGCAAAAACTGCTGAGAGTATTCAGGTAGTTTATGGCGGAAGTATTCAGCCAGAATTCGCAAAAGATTACGCAAATATTAAAGGAATAGATGGTTTGCTAATTGGAGGAGCGAGTCTAAGTGTTGAAAAATTCACTAAAATTGCGGAAAAAGTTTTTGAAACAATAAAAAAGTAAAAGGAAAAATATGCGAGATATAGATTTTGAAGAATTAGATAAGGCGGTTGGAAGCTATCTTGAAAATGGTATTATTCCAAACTTAAAAGATAAAAACGATGAGGTTTTTTCAAGAATTGAAAACCAGATTGAACATTCACGTGAGCAACAAAAAATGGTCTTTGCGCGAAAAGCTCCGCAGTCGGCAAACCAATTACATCAGAATAATGAAAAAATACAAATTCAAAATGCTGAAAAAGCTATTGAAAAACCAAAAAATGAGAAAAAATCTATTTATAAAAATTCAAGAGTTCGAATTTTAGATGATTTTAATGCGCCTGTGCCTCCGGAACATCACCGCGATAATTTTGGTACACCGCTTTCAGTGAAAGAAGAGAAAATTGCTTTCGAAAGCCCAATTTTAGAAACATATGGTGGCGAAAAACCAATTCGAAATATTAAAAAGCTTGAAAATTCACCGATTCGAAAAAAAGTAGTTTCAAAAAATGAAAAAACTCAAGCAGGAAAAGAGACTGGAGTTCAGCCTCAAAAAAATAAAATTAATATTGCGGAGCAAAAAATTACCACGCCAAGTCGGGCAGAGCTTTATGCTGGTGTATATCGGATTGATGATGGAAGCGATAAACTTCGAGTTTTTCATGGTGAACATACGGTTGAGATTCCAGAGCGAAAAGTTTCTAGTTCAAATTTCGAAAATATAAATCTCGAAAATGAGCCAGAAAAAGTTATGCCAGAAATTTCAAGCCTAAAAACTGGTGGTGATACGATTACTCTTGATGATTTTGAGGAAATCAAGAAGGAGATGGATGATAGAGCTAAGCCTGAAGCTTTAAAGATCGAAGTTAAGACTGAGTTTAAAAATCAATCAGAGCAAATTGAAGAAAAAAATAATAAAAGAATAGATAGTTTCAAGATTAATGAAAGATTTGAAGAAAATTTAAAACAGAGTGAAACTCCGGAAAAGGTGATAATTCAGTCTATTGATGAAATGGAAAAGCCAAAAACACCTTTCGTACAAAATCCGCAAATCGAAAAAAGGCCCTTAGGTGTAAATCAGAATCAGTCTAAAAGCTTTGAATTCAAAAAGACAGTGTCTAATCATGA
This sequence comes from uncultured bacterium, assembly GCA_937930585.1. Classification (GTDB taxonomy): domain Bacteria; phylum Patescibacteriota; class Saccharimonadia; order Saccharimonadales; family Saccharimonadaceae; genus Nanogingivalis. The sequence goes on along the minus strand of CALHCA010000063.1, from coordinate 2,698 downwards.
ACAAAGAGCTGCAACAATCGCAAAGGGGCTTCGGCGGGCAAAAATGTCGGCACCAATTCTTTCGAATGATGAATATGCTGCACCCATTAAGCATAAAAAGAAATCTGGCTGGGGTATTGTGCTAGCTATAATTGCAATTTTAATGCTTGGTGCTGGTGCTGGATTGGCAGCATATTTGGTGTCATTTCGATAAAATTTTTAGATTTAAGATATAGAGAACCACCTTTTCAAAAAATGAAAAGTGGTTTTCTTTTAGCATAAAAAGAAAAGCCAGTGTGTACTGACTTTCGAAAATAACTAAGTATAGATATAACAGTTTTATTCCAATTTTTCAATTCTTTGTTCATTTTTTTGGTTATTGGCCCAGTTGTTAGACTCGTTATTTAAAATAGCGAATGCAAGTATACCAAAATAAATAAGCATAAGAATTGAAATTAAAAAACTAACTATAGCTGCACGGCCAGTTCTTATTCCACTCATAATGTGCCTCCGATAATAATAGAATACTTAAATTATACAAAAAATAATTTCAAAAATCAACAATTTGCTAAAAAGGCTAAAATTTGGTAAAATGAAAGAATATGAATGCACAAGAAATCCGAAAAGCTTATTTAGAATTCTGTCAAAAAAATGGCCATGAAGTGATTGAGCGCGCTTCGTTAATTTTAAAAGATGATCCTACAACTCTTTTTACGGGGAGTGGAATGCAGCCGCTCTTGCCATATCTTTTGGGCGAAAAACATCCAAATGGTGTGCGATTAACAGATAGTCAGACCTGCTTGCGAGCGCAAGATATTGATGATGTTGGTGATAATCGCCACACGACATTTTTCGAAATGCTTGGAAATTGGTCTCTTGGCGATTATTTTAAAGAGCAGCAAATTCGGCAATTTTTTGGATTCTTGACAGATGTAGTAGGTCTTGATCCTTCGAAAATATACGTTTCTTGCTTCATTGGTAATGAAAAATATAATATTCCGCGCGATGATGAATCGGCAGAGATTTGGCGAAAGGTTTTTGCTGAAAAAGGTATTGATGCAAAAATTGTTGAGCTTGGCACTGCTGAAAACGGTGATAAGCTCGGGCTTCAAGGCGGACGAATTTTCTTTTATAACGATAAAGAAAACTGGTGGAGTCGTGGTGGTGGTTTGGATTCAACGCCAATTGGTGATCCTTGTGGGCCAGATTCAGAAGTTTTTTATGATTTCGGTGAAGAAAATCATGATGCTAGTTTCGGGGAGGCTCACCCAGCGAGTGATAGTGGTCGGTTTATGGAAATTGGCAATCAGGTTTTTATGCAATATCGACGCATGGAAGATGGTTCTTTCGAGCCGCTTGAAAAGAAAAACGTCGATTTTGGCGGCGGTTTAGAAAGGATTGCTGCGGCAAAAATTAACAATCCAGACGTATTTCAAATTAGCTTGATGAAACCAATCATCGAAAAGCTTGAAGAAATTAGTGGTAAAAAATACGATGAAAATAAAGTTTCGATGCGCGTGATTGCCGACCACTTGCGAAGTGCAACATTTTTGGCAGTCGATGGATGTACTCCTTCGAATAAAGAACAGGGCTATGTGATGCGAAAATTTATTCGTCGCGCGATGGCGAAGGCTTTTGATTTGGGGGTAGAAGATAATTTTGTTGAACAGATTGTGCCGGTAATCGTGGATATCTATGCGCCGGATTACAAGGAAGTTAATTTAAAATCTGATGAAATTATTGCAGTTATGACAAAAGAGGAGAAGGCCTTCCGTCGAACGCTTCGAAAGGGTTTGCGAGAACTTGAGAGAGTCGTAGATAATTATAATTGGATTATAGGACCAAATTATTTTGGAGAAGACGAAAACGGTGTACCAATAATAGATCCTGAATATGATCCTTATAAAGAAGCTATACGGGGATGCCAACTTTTTTATTTGTATGATACACATGGATTTCCGGTGGAGTTATCCCTGGAAGAAATAAAAAAACGTACAAAGCATAAAATTGATGAAGATATTTTATTGAAAGAGTTCTCTGAAGAGATGCGTAAACAGCGTGAGCGCTCACAAACGGCTTCAAAAGGTAAGTTTAAGGGCGGGCTTGAAGGGCAAACCCTTGAACATCGCAAGCTTCATACAGCTACTCATTTAATGAATGCGGCACTTCATAATATGTTTGAGGGGCAAATTGCGCAAAAAGGTTCAAATATTAATGCTGAGCGGCTTCGTTTTGATTTTACTTTTGATCGAAAATTAACGGATGATGAAAAACAGCAAATTGAAGATACGGTTAATGAGCAAATTTCGAAAGGGTTAGAGGTTTCTTGGGCGGAATACCCAACAGATTACGCCTTGAATGAGCTGAAGGCGATCGGTGTATTTGGTGATAAATACGGCGAGACTGTTAAAGTTTATACGATGAAAGCCGAAGGTGAAAAACCGTTTAGTGTTGAAATTTGTGGTGGGCCTCATGTTGGCAATACGCGAGAACTTGCCGAGGGTGGTAAGAAATTTAAGATTGTGAAAGAGCAATCTTCAAGTGCTGGTGTGCGAAGAATTAAAGCAGTTTTACGATAAAAATAGATTAATCAGTCGAGAGGCTGATTTTTCTTTCGAAAATTTGCAAAAAAACCTTAAACGGTTTATAATAGTGTTGGTATGCTATTCAAGAATAAACAAAAAGAAGATTCAAGCGATAATTATATCGTTGCCCTTGA
>CALHCA010000062.1 GCA_937930585.1 uncultured bacterium | reverse complement strand
TTTTGATGCGATTATTAATGAAATTCCTGCACCAAAAGTTGAGCTTGAGGGTGATTTTCAGTTACTTGTAACATCTTTGACTTACGATAATTTCTTAGGAAAATATGCGATTGGGCGAATTTCACGCGGAAAAGTGAAATCTGGCGAACAAATTGCGTTAATCAAACGAGACGGAACTGTTAAAAAAGCAAAAATTGATAAGCTCTTTGCATATCGTGGTTTGAACCGCGAGGAAATTCAAGAAGCCTTTGCTGGAGATATCGTAGCGATCACAGGTGTTTCTGAAGCTGAAATTGGTGAAACTTTGGCAGATGCAAACAATCCTGAGGCTTTGCCAACAATTGAGGTTGAAAAGCCAACTCTTTCGATGTATCTTGGCCCAAACACCAGCCCAATGAAAGGCCGTGAAGGTGAGTTTACAACTTCACGCCAAATTGGCGATCGACTAAAGAAAGAGCTCGAAACAAATGTTTCATTACAGGTTGAAGAAAGCGGAATCGGTTTCATTATTTCAGGTCGTGGTGAACTCCACCTTTCTGTTTTGATTGAAACCTTGCGCCGTGAAGGTTTTGAATTTGAGGTTGGCCGCCCGCAAGTGGTTACAATTCAAGAAGATGGTATCAAAAAAGATCCAGTTGAAGAATTGATTATTGAAATTGCGCCCGAATTTGTTGGTGCGGTGAGCCAAGAAATGGGGGCTCGCCGAGCTGAAATGCGTGCTCAAGAAAGCCTACCAACAGGAGCTACTCGCTTAACTTATATTATTACAACGCGCGCTATGATTGGTCTTCGAAATCTAATGCTAACCGCTACAAAAGGTACTATCATTATGAATAGTTTACCGTATGGTTATCAAGAGATGGGAGCTAAAATTCCTTCAAGTCGAAATGGTGTATTAATCGCTTTCGAAAAAGGAGTATCAACACCTTATGCACTTCAAAGCGCAGAGAGCCGTGGCGAATTATTTATTGGTCCGGGAACTGAAGTCTATGCCGGAATGATTGTTGGTTTAAATAATCGCCAAGAAGACCTTGAAATTAATGTTG
>CALHCA010000061.1 GCA_937930585.1 uncultured bacterium | reverse complement strand
GGCGTTTTCGCAGTCAAAGCAAAAGGATGTGATAATTTTACAAAACAAAATAATGTCGATAATTCCGTTGGCTATATTTGTGCATCCTCAGACTCCACAAACAATACAATAAATGCCTACATCATTGGCTATACAGACACAGATGAAAATTATGAAGAAACTCAAAAACTCAGCAATGAGGAATTAATCCACTCTGCAATCAATGGTGTCGGCGGTAATTTTTCAAAGTATGTTTCAGAAGAAGATTTCAAGGTAATCGATTTCAAAGGATCTAGGGCAGTTGAAGGAAATATATCACACAACAGTCAATATATAAAGATATTAGCCCTACCTGCTAAAAAAGATAAGTCCGGTAAGACCAGAACATTCTTTATTGCAATAGCTTCAAATAATGGCGGAGATATTCTTGATAATAATTTCATAGATTTCACTAACTCTTTTGAAAGATTATAATTTGACCATTATAAAATAACCCTTCTCCTAAGGGTTATTTTATTATTTTGCACGAAAAAATAAGATTTTTGCACCAGAATATAGCTTCTCGCTAATTAAAATTAAATTTTCTGCTTTAAAATTTTCAATTTCTTTGGGTTGCGACAGAACTAATATTCCACCAGATCTTAACCTTTTCGAAAGCCTTTCGATAGATGGAAATTGTGGGTCGTAGTATGGCGGATCGGCAAAAATTATATCAAAAGTTGGAATTTCTAAAATTTCACCAATTTCGAATTGAGATTGGCTCGACCCAATCCAGCCCGAAACACTACTTCGAATTATTTTAGCTTCGCCAGCATCTTCATTCTTCTCGATAATTTTTAAATTTTCGGCCAATATTTTTTGTGCTAATCTGTTTTTTTCAATAAAAACTACTTTTTTAGCACCACGAGAAATCGCTTCAAGACCCAAAGATCCAGTTCCAGCGAAGGCATCAAGAACTTCAGCATTTGGAATTTCCGCCTGAATTGTATTAAAAATTGCGTTTCTTGCTCGTTCGCTCATTGGGTGAGTTTGGCGAGAATTCGGAGCTGTAATTTTATGATTTTTAAAAATTCCTGAAATCAACCGAATATTCATTTTTTATCCTCAGATTTATTTTTTGCATTTTCGAAATCTTCTTCAATAGCTCGACGAATACCTTCAAACCATCCGAGTGCCACAATTTTTGAGATTTCAGGCAAAAGATCATGTTTAGTTTCTCGCGCCAAAGCAGTCGTCCAGCCTTTTTCTAAATATCTTTCGTAATATTTTTGGTCGGCAACCCACTTAATTTTTTCTTCAAAAATTTGCATAAATTCGCCCTTTAAAACTCGCAAAATTTCTTCATCTGTTGGGCTCTTTATAATTTTCTTTGCAGCAACTGAAGTTATCATCGTGGCGACACCCATTTCGTAAAGCATATGCGAACTCATTACACCTTTTGGCCCGATATATTCCCAGTTCTTTAAAATTCGCTCACGCCAATTTTCTCCAGAAAGAAACATCTTCTTGATCAATTTATCGCGTTCTTCAGGTTTTTTTCCAGAAATTTCAATAATTTTATCAGTCATTGGAAACTGATGAGCTGGCGTCATAGCATCAGTTATTGCGTGCGCCATCCAACCAGCTTCAAAACTTGCTCGGACAAAATTTTCTTCGCTCAAAGCTTTCGAAATATTAAAAAGATGATTTTCAACATAGTTTCGAATTGGTGTTAGATCGCCATAAGGCTCAACAAAATGCCAAGGCTCATCTTTGCCTGGTGATTTTGTTTTAATCCCGTCAGGACCGCCATTCCCTTCAAAAACTAAAATTTCGTCAATTTTAGGGAAGTGAATTTTTGAAAATTTAGGATTTTTCGAAACGACTTCACGCAAAATTAAGCGAGCTGCACGATCGATTTTCTGGTGCGTTCCAGCAATTTTGTCTGCTTTTTGAAAAGGAGTTGCTCTTGAATACATATAATCCATTTTATCATTCTTCGCGATAAAAATCAAAAGTTGAAATTTAATTGTGCTTGTGCTAAAATGGAACAAATGAGTAAAATTGCGAAATATCTAAATGGACATATTATTGGCGAAGTTTCGGCGCGCGAAACTCGATTGAAGCAGTTTTCAACCGACCGAAGTTTTCTTAAAATCCAACCAGAGTTAGTGGTCTACCCGCGCTTTAATGAAGATATTCAAAAAATTATGCGGTTTTCTTGGCAACTAGCTGAAAAAGGCCATATTTTTGGCATTACTGCAAGAGGCTATGGCGGAAGTACCGATGGCTCTTCAATCGGAAAAGGAATTATATTAGATATTTCGCGACATCTTGATAAAGTTAAAGAGCTTGATCTACGAGCTAAAACTGTTCAAGTTCAAGCTGGAGCGAATTTTCAAAAATTGAATCTCGCGATCGCATCGCAAGCGATGGAGATTCCACAAAGTCCAGCTGGCGAAAGGCTCACAGTTGGCGGGGCGATTGCAATGAATTTACCGAGCGAAAAGTTTAATTATGGTGATTTGGTAAATTCTGTTAGTGAGATAGAAGTTGTCTTGAGTAATGGTGATATTATTAATATTGGTAAAATTTCCCGCAAAGAATTAAGTGAAAAAATTGCACTTTCTAATTTTGAAGGGGAGATTTATCGTAAAATTGATGCTCTAATTGAAGATAACTACAGTTTAATTCAGAAAATTGATAGCGATTCTAGTTTTGGCTATTCTGGGATCGCAAATGTGAAAAGTGAAGATGGAACGTTCAACTTAATTCCATTATTTTTTGGTTCACTTGGAACACTAGGAGTTATCACTGAAGCGAAGATTCAAACAAATTATATAATTAGCGATACTAATTTTATGGTTGTAAGTTTTTCGAATCGCGACGATGCGCGTGATTTTAATGACGAAATTGCTAAATTCTCGCCAGATATTGTTGAATTATTCGATGGTAAAATGTTTGAAGCCGCTGTTGCCTCTGGCAAAAAATACCAATTTTATCTTGATAGAAATTCACAAAAATTAGCCACAAAATTAGTTTTAGTTGTTGGAATTTCAGATAAAAACGCCAAGAAAATCAAATCAAAAATACATAAAATTGAAAAAATTGCTAATAATTTTGAAGGCTCAACCGTTTGGATTCCAGAAGACAATGAACGTTCGAAAGCTGAGCTTGAAGCAATTCGTGATGTTCGTGAAATTTTGCGAGCAAGGAGTGGCGTAATCAAGCAAGAGATCTACCCAATTCAAGGTGTTTATGTACCAATGGAGCGTTTCGAAACTTTCTATTTAGGGCTTCAAAAACTTGCCTTACAACACAGTATTCCTGCACCAATTCAAGGCTCGGCACTAACCTCTATTTTTGAAATTTTAGCCGAATTCGACTTTTCGAAAATTAGTGACCGTCAAAAATCACTAAAATTCATTGCAGATCTTGGTGCTTTACTTGCAAAAGTTGATGGTGAATTTGCATATGGTGCTGGCGAAGGGCGAATTTATGGTCATTTTGCCGCAAGAAATATTAGCGAAGAAGTTGAAGAACTATACTCGCAAATTAAAGCTACTTTTGACCCAATGCATATCTTAAATCCCGGTGTAAAAGGTCGCCCAAATACTAAAGAACTAGTGAAGTCGGTTCAAAATGGAAAATAAACCGAATTTCGAAACTGGCGAAGGCTTAAATATTCAAAACGATACACGAAATGTGATCGATAAATACAAGGGCATATCAGTGGAAGAAATTAGAGAGGATCTCGAAACTTCGCGGCACGATTTTCATATTGCTGTTGAGAACTTTCAGCACGATTTCAATATTGGCACAATCGCTCGAAACGCCAATGCTTTTAACGTTGCAGGAATTCATATTATTGGCAAAAAACATTGGAATCGACGCGGTGCAATGAAGACCGAGGCTTATATGAATGTTTTTCATCATAAAACCGTGCAAGATTTTATAGATTGGGCGAAAGATAATAAATTTAAACTTATCGCAATCGACAACCAGAAAGGTGCAAAGAATCTAAACAATGCACAACTTTCGAAAGATTCTGTTTTGATTTTTGGGAATGAGAGTGATGGTCTTTCAGAAGAAATGATCGAGGCCTGCGAAGAAATGATCGCAATTGAACAATTTGGCTCAACAAGAAGTATCAACGTTGGAGTAGCTAGCGGTATTTTGATGTATGAATTTGTGCGGCGAAATTACTTAACGAAATGATTTATTAGCACTCTTTTTTGCATAAAAAAATAGGGTGTGTTATAATTATATAGATATGAAGACAAAGTTAAAAAATATTTCAGATGTAAAAGTTGAGCTTACAATTTCTCTTGGAGCTGAGGAATTAAAAGCCGCTGAGCAAGTTGCACTAACAAAGCTCGCTAAAGAAGTTAAAATTGAAGGCTTTCGAAAAGGAAAAGCACCCCTTGAAATGGTTGCTTCACAAGTTGATCCAAACTTGCTCAATCAGGAAACGCTCGAAAATGCACTTTCTAAATCTGTTGCCGAAGCATTTCTAAAAGAAAAAGTTCAAGCAATTAATCGACCAGAAGTTGATGTTAAAAAACTTGTTCCTGGAACTGAGCTAGAATTTACTGCAACTACCGAAATTATGCCAAAAGTTGAACTTGGTGACTACAAAAAATTAGGAGTAAAAAAAGAAGCTGTAAAAGTTTTGAAAAAAGAAGTTAAAGAGACAATCGATCGAATTTTAAAGAATTTTGCCGAAAAGAAAAAAGTTGAGCGTGAAGCAAAAAATGGCGATGAAGTCATCATTGACTTTTTAGGCAAAAAAGATGGCGTAGCTTTTGATGGTGGAAAAGCTGAAAAATTTCCACTTGAACTTGGCTCAAAATCTTTCATTCCTGGGTTCGAAGAAGGTTTGATTGGTAAAAAAGCTGGCGATGAACTTTCACTTGATTTGGAATTTCCAAAAGATTACCACGCAAAAGACTTGGCTGGTGCAAAAGTTGTTTTTGAAGTAAAAATTCACGAAGTTCGAGAAAATGTTGAGCCAGAAATCAACGAAGAATTTCTTTCAAAATTAGGTGATTTCAAAACTAAAGAAGAATTCGAAAAACAGATTGAAGAAGATTTGAAAACTCAAAAACAAGCTGAAGCAGATGAAAAATTCAAAGACGAACTTGTTAAAAAATTAGCAGAAGTTTCGAAAGTTCCCGTGCCAGAAATCTTGCTCGAAGATCAAAAGCGCAGCATTGAAATGGATATGCAACAAAATTTAATGTATTCTGGGCTTTCACTTGAAGATTATCTTGAACGAATGGGTAAAACTCGTGAAGAATGGCTCGAAAAAGACGTTAAAGAAGCAGCTGAAATGCGCGTAAAATCTGGATTAGCTTTAGCAGAACTTTCAAAAGTTGAAAAAGTTAAGTCAGACACTAAAGAGCTTGACGCCCGAATCGCACAACTTAAAGAACAATACGGAAACAGCAAAGAGGCTCAAAAACAGCTTTCATCAGATGACGTTCGCCGAAACTTGGCAAATCAAATTTTGACCGAAAAAACAATTGATTTATTGGTGAAATTTAATTCATAGTTTTAAAAATTTTATAAAAACAGGCTCGAAAGGGCTTGTTTTTGCTTATGTTTTATTTTACAATAGTTACAAATAGTACATTTGGAGGTGGTTTTATGATTTCTTTAGAAGAAACTGCGAGGGACACAACGCTTGATTCGAAAAATTTAACACTTGTTTATAAACGAATCATTTTATCAATTCGAGCGATTGATTGGGAAGGATTATTTTTCTACACTTTGCGAGATAGTTTTACAGCTGAAGACTTAAAGCTTGATTATTCAGGATTATTAATTCCTAAAGGAGGAATTTCTTCCAACAAACCATTGATATCTTTTAACTTTTTAATTAGCAATAATGATTTCGAGGTAACAGAATGCTCGCATTTGCAAATCCGTAAAATTGTTGAAAAGATCATTCATGATTGCTTAGGCTGTAATCCTTTTAAACCCATTAAGGAACTCAAAATTGGTGGAAGATATAGACATTACAAGGGAGGAGAATATGAAGTTTTAAATATTTCTCGCCATACTGAACAAAATGAAAAACTGGTGAATTATCACAAAATCGGTGAAAGTGAAATTTGGTCACGTCCAAAAGAAATGTTTATGGATGGTAGATTCCAGCCAATAGATTAGTTTTAGCTCGTATAACGGGCTTTTTTGTTTTCTAAATATTGTTTTTTTATTAAACTTATGCTTTAATTAATATAAAAATTATGAGAAAGGAATTTATGAAATTCTTCGAAAAAAGAGATTTATCAATTTTTTTGACATTAAATCATTTTATTCTGGTGAATATCCAAAATTTAATAAATATCTCCAGCTTTCTCCCGGTACTTTCGCAAATCCAAAGTAAATCGGTATTGTCAAGGCTTTTACTCCAATTCCGAATTTATAACTTTCCTTCACGTCATTGCCAAAACTGTAACTTTTTCCAGAAATATTTGCTCTTGAATAGGTTGTATCCAAATATACAAGGTTTGATAAATTATATTGAGCTTTTAACTTTCCTGTAAAAATACTTCCGCCACGAATTTTGTCAGCCGGCATTCCTGCAAATTCCAATGAATTATCAGCAGTTCTTATTCCTCCCATTTTGGGTTTATATGTTTCTGGAATGTCTTTTCCATAAGATGTCAAATAGGCTATTCCGGGAGTAATTGTTACTTTTTCGCCGATTGAAATATTAATTTCTCCACCTGTATATAGTGAATTAAATTTAGCATGTTTTGAATCTGCCAGTGTATAATTTGAGAAAAGATAGATTCCTTTTGTTGCA
>CALHCA010000060.1 GCA_937930585.1 uncultured bacterium | reverse complement strand
AAATTCCTATAATTTTTGAACGGATTCTTAAATTTCCATCTTCCTTGAGGTCTGGATCTTCAAGAACGATAGCTTGGATAATCCCATCTTTTTTGATATTTTGTGCAATCTTTAAATTTTCAAAATTATAAATTGATCCTCGCCACAAAGAAAGTAAAACTCCAGCAATTAAAGCTAAAATTAAACAAAACTTTCTAGCAAAAATCCAAGAAAATAAGAATAGTATTATTGCTAAAATTAACCAAACAATCGATTTAAGATTTGTACTTTTCGAAAAAACTGAAAAGATAGTTCCAGAAATAATTCCGCCAAAAAATATGAAATTAAGATAAAATCGGTGAATGCGAGCTTTAGGTTTCATCATTCTTGGAATTGACGTTTTTTATTTCGATAAATCCGATAGTTTGTAAAAACCATTGGCAAAATTGACAAACTTGAAATCAAAATCATAATCCTCATCGATAATTCACCTGATGGATCTACTCCTTGAAGTGCAAAAAATAAAATCACAAATAAAGAAATAGCAATAACCGAAACAGTATTCATTCCGATTTCATACAAAAACAAATATTGCATACGCACTCCAGATTCATCAGCTTCGCCATATAAACCTTTGAAATTCGCCATATTAAAGCCATTCATCGCCACCGCAGCAATAATTTCTAAAATTCCAAGTAAAAGTGGATTCGACGAAATAAAAATTCGAAGCGAAAAAACTAGCCCCATAAAAATAGCCCCGATTTTTAAAAGCCTTCGCTCTTTATTTTTATCAATCACTTTACCGTAAATAAAAGCTGAAACCAAAGCTGCAATCGAAGAAATCGAAGACAAAACTCCAGCTGAACCATAAGCATTAATACCTTTCAACAAAAAGACTGGCGCAAAAAAGCTCCAAATATATAAAGAGTTCCAAGCCATTCCACAACTATAACAAATAATCAAAAGATGCTTATAGTTTTGCCATGGAAAACCCCGAAAACTTATTTTTCGAACAGGCTTCACTCGCTCTTTTGTTGTTAAAAGCGGAATCGTTGTCAAAACTAAAATTACCGAAGATACCACAAAAAGCTTCTCAACTCCAAAAAATATCGCAAGAAATCCACCAACCGCAGGAGTTATACTACTCGAAATATGTTCCAAAACATAGGAAATTCCAAGTTGTTTTCCAACTTTTTTGGCAGTTTTAGCTTTCGAAAAATCAACATTATACGAGATATTTTCAACCGAAGTCGATATTCCTTTAAAAACCGCACTAATAAGGGCTACAATCAAACCCATTTCCCTACCAAAAATTCCCATTGAAGCCATTAAAACTAAAGCTGGAATAAACAAAATATTTGCAAGTAGCATTCCGTGCTTTGGGCCATTTTTTGAAATATAGAAAAGAGCAATTATCGAACCTGCAAATTTTGCAATGTAATAAATTAAAATACAAATAGGAATAATCCAAATTGAATGCGTGAACTTATAGATATAGATTAAACTAAAAGTACTTGTTAATTTTGTTGCGAAAACTCGCATATTTTTCGAAACATACAAAACAGCCATTTCATCAAAAGAAATATATTGCCAATAATTTCGAATTTTAAAAAATGGTTTTAATATTTTTTCAAGCATAAGCATTTATATTTTATCATATTTTAAGCTCTTAAAAAAGTTCGAAACCTTTATTTTTATTCTTAAAAGTGATAAAATTAAGTTATGAATATTTATTTTTCTGGAATTGGTGGCGTTGGAATTGGTGCTCTTGCAAGTATCGCCCACAGTGCTGGCTATGGTGTTTTTGGTAGCGACCAAAATTCAAGTTTAATGATTGAGGAGCTTTCAAAAAAAGATATCGAAATTGAAATTGGCAAACAAGATGGAGAATTCTTAAAGCAAAAATTCATCGAAAACGGCATCAATTGGTTTGTTTATACTGCCGCTCTACCAAAAAATCATCCTGAACTTTTAATGGCGAAGAAATTAGGAATAAAAATTAGCAAACGCGACGAGCTTTTGAATGAAATTATCAATTCAAAAAACCTTAAACTTATAGCAATTTCCGGCACGCACGGTAAAACCACAACCACAGGAATGGCGATTTGGGCTTTTCAGCAATTAGGAATTCCAATAAGTTGGTCAATCGGTACAACAATTTCCTTTGGTGCGAGCGGTTTCTTCGACCCAGAAAGTGAATATTTTGTCTATGAAGCTGATGAATTTGACCGAAACTTCTTGCATTTCACGCCATCAGTTAGCTTAATCACTTCAATTGATCACGATCACACCGATATTTATAAAACTGAGAAAGATTATTTTGAAGCTTTCGCGGAATTTGGATCACAAAGCGATTTTATTATTTCTTGGAGAGATCAACATCCGGAAATTTTCGAAAATCTAAAGAACAAGGTAATTTTATCTCAACCAGAAGAAAATATTAATCTTCCTGGTATTCATAATCGAAAAAATGCTAGCCTAGTTCTTGAAGCAATTGATTATTTAGCTGAAACTCAAAATCTTAAAGTTTCAAAAGATTTTTATGAAAAAACAATCTTAGCACTAAATAATTTTCCCGGTACAAATCGCCGTTTCGAAAAAATAACAAACAACGTTTATTCTGATTACGGTCATCACCCAAAGGAAATTCAATCAACGCTTCAAATGGCAAAAGAAATAGCTGAGAAACAAGGATTTTCTGGAGTATCATTAATTTATCAACCACATCAAAACGTTCGCCAAGTTGAGGTGCAAGATGAATATACGCCAGAAATTTTCAAGTATACAGATGAGATCATTTGGCTACCGACATATTTAAGTCGTGAAAATCCAGATTTCGAAATTCTTTCACCCGAATTCTTGTCTAGAAAAGTGTCTGAAAAAACAATCGTTATGGATCTTGCAACAAATGATTCGCAACTATTAGAAAAAATCAATGAGCTTAAAGATAAAAATCGACTAATCCTAGCTATGAGCGCTGGTTCTCTTGACGGCTGGATTCGAAAAAGATTAAAATAAAATACTCCTGCAAAAAAGCGGGTTTATTTTTAATAAAAATAAAAAAGCGGATAAACCGCTTAAATGTTAAACTACCACAACTTTATTATATTTCTGATTCGTTCGTAATAACTGGAAGTCATACAATACATGCTCAATTTTATTATTGATAACAAATCTTATCACCTTATTCTGAAAAATCTTGATTTTCCAGAATGATCCCAACTTTTTCCATAATGTCATCCGGGAGACTATTGACCCCCCGAAAGTTTATTGGCAACTATTTTCGCGGATTTCTCCAATGTTAAAGCAAGATTATTAAACAAACAAAGTGAGTATATATTTAAATACAAATCTGAAGAATAGTCAAAGAGTGAAATTAACTCCCACCATGCCTCCCTTATCAACCCCGAAACATCATCGTATTTGAATTCATCCCTGGAAGATATTTGAACAATTTTAATAGACGAATCAAGAACTCTTTTTGCGCAAGAATCTAAACGTATTACTTCATTGATGATTAGAGATTCATTTTTTATAAAATTAATTTTTAAGCTTTCTACACCCATATTATGCATATAAAGATCAGGATCAAGATTAAGCTCGTCCATAATTTCTGAAAGTTTTTTAAATGCACTTAGCCATTCATCAATAGTATGTCTCTCAGACGCAAAAATAATT
>CALHCA010000059.1 GCA_937930585.1 uncultured bacterium | reverse complement strand
TTCCTTTCATCAATAAATATATTAAAAAATCAAAAGCAATATTATGCCTAAAACCATTTTAACACAAAAAAAATAAATTTCAAAATTGCGAAAAAACTTTTTTTAGTGTATAATTTAATTATGTTTATGTCTTTTTTAGCTTGGTGGTATGGTAAAGGACTAGCTTGGCGTGCTGAGAAAATTTTAGATGGAATCGAACGCTCGATTGATACTTTTTCGCTTGGTATTTTAATAAAAACTTGGTTTGCACCTTTTCGGCAAATTGATGCTTTAGGCGTTTCGAATGCTTCAATTGAAGTTCGAATTAAGAAGTTTTTTGATAAGCTTTTTTCTAGGTTTATTGGTGCTTTTTTGCGAACAATAATAATGATAATCGGTATATTTTTTATTAGCTTTAAGGCGATTTGGGGCCTAATAATGTTGATTTTATGGTTGATCTCACCATTTTTACCAATTATTCTTGCTGTAATTTTTACAACTTGTTGGACGCCAAAAATTATTCCAAAAATTAAGGATGATTTTAAAAATTGGCAAAAAAATGCCCCATCAAAAGAAGTTAAACCAAATAAAACAAAAAGGAGTTGGTTCTTATGATTTTTGATTACAATGATTTGCGCGCAAAAAAATCCCGTTTAATGAACGGGCTTAGGGGGTTTTTATTCCTACTTAAGATTTTGAAAATTGTTGGAATTTTGAGCGGATTTTGTCTAATTTTAATGGATTCGGCTCTTGGCTGGCTAATTTTAGCATTTTCATCAATAATCACAATTTTAGTTCATTGGTGGAACGGAGAACTTCATAGGTTGGAGCCAACAAAAGATTTAAATATTGAAGGACAGTTAGCTAGTAATATTTTAGGAAAACTTTCGAAAAATCCAACAAGCGAGCAGATCGCAAAAGTAGTTTTAGAAAGTTCTGGTGGAAAGTTTATTGTTTCACGCTTTGGACTTGGAAAAACTACGATTGAAAGTTTGGTTCAGATTCCACAAAATTCACCTGAAAATATTTTTCAAACTGCACTACAAATTCAGCAAAAGTTAAAAACTAAAACTGTTTCTGGTTCAGTTTTAGCTCTTGCGATTATTCGAAATTTTCCAAATTACGAAACGCTTCTTGCACAGTTTTATCTTGATTTTGAAGATTTAGAGCGTGGTGTTTTGTGGCACGATCATATTTTTTCGTTAATAAGCCAATCTAAAGTTCCAATTAAAACTGGCGGAATTGCTCGTGATTGGTCGTTTGGTTATACTCCAACTTTGAATCGTTTCGGATTAAATATTACAAATCAGGTTTCGAACAATATTTTAATGTCTTCAAATTTAGAGCAACATAAAGATTTAGTTTCGAAAATGGTTGAGCAGTTCAGTGGTAATGGAAAGCAGAACATTGCCCTGATTGGCGCTGATGGCGTTGGTAAGACGACTGTTGTAAATTCTTTCGCCGCAAAAATTGCAAATGGTAGTGAGAAAATCCCTTCAAATTTAAAATTTAGACAGGTTGTTTCTCTTGACGCCGCATCTTTGATTGCGGCAGCACCAGGGCGAGGTGAAATAGAAAATTTGCTGAATTATGTTTTGAACGAGGCTTATGCTGCTAAAAATATAATTATTTGTCTTGATAATGCTCAGCTATTTTTTGAAGATGGTGTTGGTTCGGTTGATGTTTCGAATTTACTTCTTCCTATTATTCAGGCTGGTGCTTTAAGATTAATATTAACTCTTGATGAGCAGAGATTTTTGCAAATTTCAGCAAAGAACCCAGCACTTGCTCAAGCAATGAATAGATTACAAGTTAAGCCAGCTAATTACGATGAAACACTGGCGGTTATGCAAGATAAATTATTGCTTTTCGAACATCAAAATGGCGTATTCTATCAATTTCAAGCACTTAAAGAAGCTTTTAAACTAAGTGAAAGATATATTTTTGATTTAGAGATGCCAGGGCGGGCAGTTCGCTTATTAGAAATGGCGGCAGGATTTGCTGATAATAAAATTGTAACGGCAAGTTCGGTTGAAAAGGCTATTGAGCAAACAATGAATGTAAAAATTTCCACTGCAAATGTTAATGAAGAAAAGGAAACTTTATTAAACCTTGAAGATTTATTGCATGCTAGAATGGTTGGTCAGGAAAAAGCAGTTTCGGCCGTAGCAAACGCTTTGCGTCGTGCGAGAACTGGTGCTCGAAATCAAAACAGACCGATTGGAACATTTCTCTTTCTTGGTCCAACTGGAGTTGGTAAAACGGAGCTTTCAAAGGCTCTTTCGGAAGTTTATTTTAATGGTGAAAATAATATTGTTCGTCTTGACTTGAATGAATTTGTAAATCTCGATGATGTATCAAGATTGATTGCAGATGGCGCGCGTGATGCAAGCTCTCTAACTGCTCAAATGATGAAAAAGCCTTTCTCGGTTGTTCTTTTAGATGAAATTGAAAAAGCTCACCCAAATGTTCTAACTGCTCTTTTGCAGGTTTTAGATGAAGGTATTTTGAGGGATGAAAAAAACCGTGAGGTTTCATTTCGAGATGCGATTATTATTGCAACATCAAATGCTGGTTCTGAGCGAATTCAAGAGTTAATTTCTCGTGGTTACGATTCAACAAGTGCTGAAGAAATTATTGTAAATGACTTAATTGTAAGTCGTGAATTTCGCCCTGAATTTCTGAACCGTTTTGATGAAATTGTTGTTTTCGAACCACTTACAAAAGAAAATCTGATGCAGATTATTGATTTAATGATTGTCGGAGTAAATAAAACCCTTGCTGGCCAAAAAATTACAGTTTCTGTTACGCCAGAAGCTAAAATATTGCTTGCAAATTTAGGATATGATCCAAAACTTGGCGCTCGACCAATGAGAAGAATTATTCAGCGAGTCGTGGAAAATACTATTGCACGAAAAATGCTTTCCGGCGAAGCTCAAGCTGGTTCGAACATTGAAATTACTCCAGAGATAGTGCGGCAAAGCTAATATAAAATAAAAATCAGCAGATAGATATTCTTGCTGATTTATTTTTTTCAAATTTTGGAGGGCCAGGAGGGGCTCGAACCCTCGACACCCTGCTTAAGAGGCAGGTGCTCTAACCGGCTGAGCTACTGGCCCAATATTCACATTATAGCATATTTAATCGTGAAAAAAAAGACTTTTTGGTTATTTTTTGGCTGAATTTTGTAAATATAATATATACCTAATATTTTAAAAGGTTTTAAATTTTTAATTTCGAAACCATAGTTAATAAAAAGTAGAGGTATTTTTTGAAAAATTGCCTACATTTGAGCAAGCTTTAGCATTTTTTTCAATCCTCTCGGCGTAGCTAAAAGTATAGAATACAGTAATGTTTGAAATCGGGAAGGCTTTCTAAAAATTTTTAAGATAAATTTGGTAGTTTTGATATTTTCTAAGTTTAATTTTTGAAATTATAACCAGAAAAGGGTTAATTTCAAAACCTATAGCTTTTGTATTAAAATTGTTTACGACTTTTAAAACAACTCCATCACCAGAACCGATATCTACGAGTATATCTTCTTTAGAAAGATTTATTGTTTCGAAGAGTTTGAAAAGATCTGATTTATGTGTTGGGGCATACGGTGCGCCAAAAAATATAGTTAAAAGAAAAGCTATAATAATTATGCTGAGAATAAATAATATTTAGCAAAAAATAATTTCTATAAAATAAAATAATTTGGTACCCCCGGTAGGACTCGAACCTACGGCCAGGAGGGTAGAAACCTCTTACTCTAATCCACTGAGCTACGGGGGCGTACCTAAAACAATTATATCAAGTTTTTTAAAAAAAGTCTATATGATTATTTTTCTAAAAGCAAAAACCTCCAGAAAATGGAGGCTTGTGCTAAAACAAAAAAGATCAAATGGTGCGGGCGGAGAGAATCGAACTCTCATCACTTGCTTGGAAGGCAGG
>CALHCA010000058.1 GCA_937930585.1 uncultured bacterium | reverse complement strand
AAGCTATTGACTTTTTAAAAAACTTATGCTATTATATAAACATACAAAACAATTAAGATCAAATAAGTCAAATAAACAAAAAAGGAAAAAAATGACAAAAAAACAAACAGAAACAAAAATTGCTAAAAAAACTATGGCTAAAAAAGTTGCTGAAAAAACTACAAAAGTTTCAAAAAAAGAGCAAGATATTAAAAAAGCTAAAACTTTACTTACAAATAATGGAATTATTATTGCTGAAGATGGAACAGTAGTGGTTGACCAAGTTACGCAAGATTTTCGAAGTGCAGTTTTAGTTCTTTCGCTCGCAATCAATCTTGTTGTATTCGTGACATACTTGATTCTAATGTCTACAACAAAATACGATACTGCATTAATTAGCGCATTATTGCCACGATAATTTAGTTTTCAACAATTAAACATAAGCACTGTGGAAAAGCAGGGAATATCTGTTAAAATGCTTGCTTTTCCACATAGTTGTGGAAAAATATATAAAAAATTATTTCTAAATTTGCGTGTTTGTCAAAAATAGGTCTTGCGAAAAAAAATAATTCGCGGTAAACTTAAGTCAGTGGCAACGACAGAAACAAACAGAAAAACCACTAAACAAAAAACACCCAAATTCCGGGAAGCCAACACCGACAACTCACCCGACGGCGGCAGTTTTTAGTTTAAGGTCAACTATCTGGTGATTAAACAGCTGGACAAATTCCAGTAACCAGGTTAAAATAATAGCTGGAGCACATTTTAAAACCTCCCAAAATAAAACTCCACCTCATATATAAGTCTCTCAAACAGCAATATGGTTGGCTATACGCCAAGCAAAAAGCTAAACTTATAATGAATCTTAAAACAAAAATATAACAAAAACAAAAAGTTTAATCATCAGTTAGGTGGCTTTAAATTTATGAATTACACAGAAGAATCAGTTCACATACCAGTTTTATTGCAAGCGAGTCTACAACAAATCCAGCCAAAGAGAGGTGAAAGTTATCTCGATTTTACGGCAGGATACGGAGGACACGCTGGCGAATTTTTGCGTATAACCGAGAATTTCGAAAACTCGGTTTTAGTTGATAGAGATGAAAATGCAATTCGCACGCTTCAACGGTTTAAAAATGAAGGTGTAGAGATTTTGCACAAAGATTTTCTTTCGGCTGCAAAAGAATTGGTAAAAAGAGGTCAAAAATTTGATATAATTTTGGCGGATTTGGGTGTTTCTTCACCTCAGTTAGATATTGCTGAAAGGGGATTTTCTTTTCGAAAAGATGGCCCGCTTGATATGCGAATGAATCCTGCTCAAGAAAAAACGGCAGCAGATATTGTTAATTTTGCAAGCAAGAGCGAGTTAATGCAAATTTTAATTGAATTTGGCGAAGAAAAGCGCGGTTTTGCTGAAAGAATCGTTTCGAAAATTTTAGAAGTTCGAAAAAATCAAAGAATTGAGACTACAACGCAACTGGCTGATTTAATTTTAAGCGTGCATAAAGGTGGGTGGCAAAAAACGCACCCCGCAACGCGCACTTTTCAGGCGATTCGAATCGCAGTAAATAATGAACTTCAACAAGTTGAGGAGGTTTTAAAAATACTTCCGAAACTATTAAATTCAGGTGGAAGAGTTGGAATTATAACTTTTCACAGTCTCGAAGATAAAATAGTGAAGAATTATTTCAAAGATGATTCGAAAAAAGGTTTGGAATCTAAGTTTCAGACAATTACCAAAAAACCGCTTGATGGTGTAAAAGAAGATGTTAATAATCCGCGAGCTCGTAGTGCAAAATTACGGGTGAGCATTAGAAAATAAAAAAACAAAAGGAGGCGAGATGCCAAAAACAATCAAAGTAAGCTACGCTAACGAACAAGCTCGCGTAAAAGTTAATTTTCGATAGTATTTGACACTTTCGAAAAACAAAAACAAAAATTTAAAACAGAAACTAAACTTTAAGGCACCAGCCAAAAACTGGTCTGGTGCTTTATTTTATTGAATATTAAATTTAACGCAACAAAAAACCAATGTATAAAACAAACACAAATTATGTTAGTCGCCGTCGCCAAACACAAGTTTCGTCGCGGTCATATGGAAGAAATAACAATATCGCTATTTTTCAGCCAACAGCAAAACTTGGTGCAGTAACGCAATTTTTGATGCTTGGTGTTTTGATTGCGGTTCTTGGAATTATCTTCTTAATGAATTCTTCTAAACCAGCACTTTATGGAAACGAAATTCAGCAAATTGATTCGAAAATTTCAGATTTAGAAACTAAAAAGGCTGATTTAGAAGTGGAAAATGCACGACTTACGGCGCTCTCAAATATCGAAAATAGCAAAGTTGCAAAGAAAATGACAACTCCAGCGTCAGTTTCTTACGCAAAATAAGGTTAAGCTTTTTTCAAAAAAATCACAAAAAGTGTGATAAAATAGAATTATATGATTTTAGGTTTTAAGAATAAAAGTCGAACAGGTTATCTCGCAGTCTCAATTTTAGGGGTTTTTGTGGTAATTGTGGTTCGGCTTTTTTTCTTGCAAGTTATTGAAGGCGCAGATTATCGCGCTCGTGCCGATAAAGGTCAGAGAAAACAATTCGAAATTAAAGCTCAACGCGGTTTAATTTATGCAATGGACGGCAAAAAACTAACTAAAATGGTTTTGAATGAAACTGTTTATACGCTTTGGATTGACCCGCAGGAAATTGCAAATTCAAAAAAAGTTAAAAAAAGTGAAATTATTTCAGAATTTAGAAAAATTGCTGGTGGAAATTTAAGAGATGATTTTGAAAAACTTTTCGAAAAAACTAGCACGCGATACCAAGTTATTGGAACTAAACTTTCGTTAAAACAGGCAAATGCAATTCGTGAAAAGAAATTTCATGGGGTTGGATTTACCGCAGAAACTCGCCGAGTTTATCCTGAGGGGAATTTAGCTGCGCAAGTCCTTGGTTTTGTGAATGATAATGGTGGAAATTATGGCATTGAGCAGGCAATGAATAAAGAATTGATGGGGACTGATGGCTATAAAAAAATTACTACTGATGCATTTAATCAGGTTATTGAAGTTGGAAGTGAAAATATCGAAAAGCCAGCCATAAATGGAAAAAATATCGCATTATCAATTGATCGTAATATTCAAGCTCGCGTTGAAAAGGTTTTAAAGTCACAAATGGAGTCAAAAGGTATGAAAAATGGCTCAGTTTTGGTCATGAATCCAAAAAATGGCAAAATTATGGCAATGGCGAACTATCCAACTTATAACCCAGCAGATTATGGCAAGGTTGAAAAAAGCTCAGTATATAATAATAATACTGCAACAATGGCTTACGAAAACGGTTCGGTGATTAAATCATTTACGATGGCAACGGGCATTAACGAGGGTGTTGCAAACGCAAATACTCGTTACTATAATACCGACTCGATAAAAATTGAGGATATTACGATTAATAACGCGGCTCTTGGATATACGGGTTCAATTACGTTGCAGACGGCGATGAATTATTCGCTTAATACCGGAATGGTGACTATCGGAAAACTACTAGGTGGCGGTTCGTTAAATAGTACTGCTAGAAATAAAATTTACGATTATTTCCATAATAGATTTGGCTTTGGTCGTGAAACAGGAATTGAAGTTCTGGAGAGTCGGGGTTCACTAGTTTCGCCAAAAGACGCAGAAGGTAATGCGGTTCGATATTCGAATATGATTTTTGGTCAGGGTATGGCAACAACGATGTTGCAAACTTCAACAGCATTTTCATCTCTCGTTAATGGTGGAACTTTATATAAGCCAAGCGTGATTGAAGGAACGGTTGATGAAAATGGAAAGCTTTCGAAAAAAGAGCCCGAAATTAATAAAGAAGCGGTAATTTCGAAAGAAACTAGCGAACAGATGAAGCAAGTTTTGGAAGGTGTTCGAAAAGTTGGTGGTGTAAAAGATCCATCGGGGTATCAAATTGGCGGAAAAACTGGAACAAGCCAGACAATCGTTGG
>CALHCA010000057.1 GCA_937930585.1 uncultured bacterium | reverse complement strand
TCCGTTTAGGTTCTTTTCGAAAATTGCGTTATGGGCGTATTCAAGCGTTCTGGCGACTGTTGTGCCGAGTGCGAATACTCTACCGCCATTTTGTGCGGTTTTTTGAATTTTCGAAACAGTCTCTGCTGGAATTTCAAAATATTCTTGGTGCATTCGGTGTTCCTCAATTTTTTCAACCCGAATTGGCATAAAAGTTCCAAGCCCAACATGAAGTGTTAAATATGCAATTTTTACGCCTTTTTCTTTTAATGAATTTAAAATTTCATCAGTCATATTCAAACTGGCGGTTGGTGCTGCAACTGATCCTTTTTCTTCCGCAAAAACAGTTTGATAGCGTTCGATATCGAGTGGCGTGGCGTTTCTTCGCATATATGGCGGAAGAGGAACGGTGCCAAAGTTTTCGCAAAGATCACGAAGATCGATTTTTGAGCTCACGATTGCAAGTCCGTCGCCAAGAATTTCTTCAACTTTAATTTCTGTTTTTTCGAAATTATTTTGGTCGAGATCTTTTACGAAAAGCTTGTCGCCAGATTTGATTTTTCCACGATACATAACTTTATGTTTGTGCCAATCGCTATCAAAACTGTGTCGCTCTAAAACAACTAATTCGCGCTCAGCTCCACTCTCTTTTGTGGCGAAAAGCCGTGCTTTAATAACTTTCGTATCATTCAAGATGAGCAAATCGCCACTCTCAAAGAAATCCACAATATTTTTATAAAAGCTATCGGTAATTTTACCACTTTTTCGATCTAAAGCTAGTAATCTCGAACTGCCACGAACTTTTGGCGGATGTGCTGCGATTTTATTTTCAGGTAATTTATAAGTGTAATCTTTTAGTTCCATTTTTATATTTTATCACTTTTCGAAATAGCTTTCAATAAAAGAGATAGATTGTGATTTTTATAAAATTACTAAAAACTATTGACAAATATATAAAAATATGATAAACTACTACTCAGTTGATAGATAGCTTAAAACTAAATAGTAAGGCTTCTATCAAGAACATTAAAAGTTGAAGAATGAGTTTTGGTTACTCATATTTTTCCTTTTTGTGGTCTTGATGGAAGCCTTTTTGTTGCATAATGTCTAAAAGGCAAAAATAAAAATTCCTAAGGAGGAAAAAAAATATGAAGAAAACTAATAAATGGACCAAACTTGGTATTTCGTTACTCTCTGTCGCTATTCTCGGTGTTACTGTTCCAGCTTTAACTGATACACCTATTTTTGGTGCTACTATTGTAAAAGCAGAAGAGATGGGAACACTACAGCCATTGAAATACCGTATTAGGTATCATATTGGAGGGGGGCAAGAAATTGCACCGCCTAAAACTGGGGTTATAAACCCTGGTGAAAGCATCAATATTTATAAAGATATTGATGGATATGAAATAGTCACCCATCCTGATTGGATGCCGGGCTATCTCATGACGCATGAGATAGCTAACACGTATTTCTATGGTGCATCAGACGGGTACGTTGAGATGTACCTAAAATACAAGAAGAAAGAAACTCCAGCGCCAGCGCCAACTCCGACTCCGGAACCAGCGCCAGCGCCAACGCCAACTCCGACTCCGGAACCAACGCCAACTCCGACTCCGGAACCAGCGCCAACTCCGACTCCGGAAAAACCTGGTCAAGGTCAACAATCAACTGAGCAGTTACCAGAAACTGGTGAAAAAGATTCAACCTTTGCAGTCTTAGCAGGTTTGCTAGCAGCCACTCTAGCATGGCTGTCTCTTCGTAAGAAGAAATATTAATGAAAACTCTTAGTCTATCAACTAAAATAAAACCCCTCATTCGAGGGGCTTTTAAATTGTTTAATATTTATATATGTAGGACTAAAATTAGCATTTATTATAAAAATAGCTTAGCTTTATTTTTTGTGTATTTTATGGTATACTATTTTTAATGTTAGATTCATTTTTGCATAAAACTTTACGCATTCCATATAGATTAAATATTACAAAAATGCGAAAGTCTCAAAACCCAAAAGCTGTGGTGATTTTTATTCATGGAATTGCGAGTGATGCTGGAATGTGGCAAAAAGCCGAAAGCGAAATTCAAGGGGAATTTGATATTTATGCAGTTGATCTAATTGGTCACGGAAAATCACCAAAACCAAAATGGGCAGGTGTTCAACAACTTTCAATTCAGGCAAGGGCGGTTCGAAGAATGGCTTTTTTGATGAAAAAGTATAAAAAACCACTTTTCTTAGTTGGTCATTCAATGGGGTCTTTGGTAGCAGCAGAATTTTCGAAAAAATATTCGAACGTAGTTGACGGAATTTTTCTACTTTCACCACCAATTTATTCGCCAGAAGAAGCGCGCGGCTCGATTCAAGAATTTATATTAAAACAAAGCTATAAAAGAATTGTCACGAAGCCAAAAGAATCAATTAAATTTATAAATGCGGTTATCGATACTGGTGCGATTGATGTTGCTAAATTTGAATCTCAAGAGCAGTTTAGGCCGATTCGAAGAGCTTTAAAAGAAGCAATAATTGAACAAGATACTTTTGCGGTACTTTCAAAAACTAAAACGCCAACTAAAATTATTTATGGAGTTTTTGACCCTGTTGTGATTGGGCGAAATATTCGAAAACTTGGTAGGATTAATAAAAATATTACAACTTCAAGAGTTTTAAGTGCTCACGATCCAACAAAATCGATGATTGAGCAGGTTTCGAAAGGTATTGATAAGATTTTAAAGGAGAAATATGAATAAAAAAGTTATTTTAACGGGTGACCGACCAACTGGAAAATTACATATTGGCCATTATGTTGGCTCGCTAAAAAAACGTGTAGAATTGCAAAATTCGGGCGAATATAAAACTTTTATTATGATTGCCGACACGCAAGCCTTAACTGATAATGCAAAAAATCCTGAAAAAGTTCGAAATAATGTTTTGCAAGTTGCTTTAGATTATTTAGCAGCGGGAATTGACCCTTCGAAAACTACAATTTTTTTACAGAGTCAGATTCCGCAGCTTCCAGAGCTTGCAATGTATTATGCGAATTTAGTTTCGATTTCTCGCCTTGAGCGCAATCCGACCGTTAAAACCGAAATCAAGCAAAAAAACTTCGGCGAAGGCGTGCCGAGCGGTTTTGTATTTTATCCAATTTCACAGGCGGCGGATATTACAGCTTTTAAGGCAACTCATGTGCCAGTTGGCGAAGATCAAATGCCAATGATCGAACTGACCCGCGAAATTTCTCGATCGTTTAATCAAACATATAAAACAGATACGCTTGTTGAACCAGAGGTTATTCTTTCGAAAGAAGGAATTGAACGACGCTTGCCGGGAATTAACGGAATGGATGCTAAAATGAGCAAAAGCTTAAATAACGGTATTTATCTGGCGGATTCTTTTGAAGAAATGCGTGCAAAGGTGATGAAAATGTATACCGACCCTGAACATATTCGGGTTGAAGATCCTGGAAAGATTGAAGGAAATGTAGTTTTTGCGTATCTTGATGTTTTTGCTGAAGATAAAGAGAAAGTTGCTGAAATGAAAGCTCACTACCAAAAAGGTGGCTTGGGTGATGTTGCGGTTAAAAAATACTTGATCGAAGAGATGGATAAAGTTTTGAAGCCTATTCGTGAAAAACGAGCTGAACTAGAGAAAAATCCTGAAATAATTTATGAAATTCTTAAAAAAGGAAGCTTGAAAGCTGAAAAAATTGCAGCGCAAACCCTTAAAGAAGTTAAACAAGCAATGAAGATTGATTACTTTGGAGGTGAAAATGGCAAAGTTTAATTCTGGTGATATTTTAAAAATTTTGCGAAAGTTTCAAATTGCAGGTGAAGAAAATGTTCCGCGGAATATTGAAGAGCTAAAAAAGATTGCTGCTGATGAATTTTCAGAAATCTTCACTTTCAAATTTAATAAGCATAAGTTTTTTGTCGTAGTTGATGGAATAGCTGAAGATGATGAATTTTATATTCAAGACCTTCTTCGAAAGCATTTTGGTGATATTGAAGGTGAATTAATTAAGAATCCGCTCGATTCAATGATGAGTTTTGCTTTGCCATTTGAGGGGAAAGATATTTATCTCTTTCGAAATATTGCTTCAAAAACAAGGCTCGATGTTTATTTGACCGAAAATTACCCAGAATTTTCTCGGGCAACGATTCAAAAATATATTAAAAATGGCTTTGTAAAGGTTAATGGAAAAATCGCAAAAAAACCAAAAGATGCAATTGAAAAAGGCGATAAAATTGAGTTCGAAATTCCAGAAAAAACTGCTGAAAAGATCAACTTTCCAATACTTTTTGAAGATGAAAATGTTATAGTGATAAATAAGCCTCGTGGAATTTTAACGCATAGCAAAGGTGCTTTAAATGATGAATTTACTGTTGCGGATTTTTTTGAAAGCTGTGGTGCAAAATTTGGTAAAGGGAGGAATCGTGTTGGGATCGTTCATAGGCTTGACCGCGAAACTTCTGGTGTAATAATTGGCGCAAAAAATGATGAAACTGCTAAAAAGCTGCAAAAACAATTTTCAGAACGGACTGCGAAAAAAAACTATGTGGCAATTGTTAAAGGTGTTTTGAATCCAAAAAAAGCCTTAATTGATCTACCTATCGCGAGAAATGGCTCAGCTCCGAGCACTTTCATAATTCATGCAAAAGGAAAGCCGGCCCAAACTAAATATGAAGTTCTTAAGGAAAATGAAAATTTTTCGTTAGTAAAACTTATGCCAAAAACTGGTCGAACGCATCAATTGCGTGTTCATTTAAGCTATCTAAACCATCCAATTTTAGGTGATAGGATTTATGATAAAAATATTTCGAAATCTGAAAGTGAAGATAGGATGTTTTTGCATGCACAAAGTTTAGAGATTACAATTCCGCCAAAAAAAGGTGAAAAAGAATCACAAAGAATGATTTTCGAGGCAGAAATTCCTGAAGATTTTGAGTTATAAAAATGAAAGATTTCTTTAAAAATACAATTTTAAATTCGCATGCAACGATTGTGGAAATCCCTCGTGGGTTCGGTTTTGAATTTGCTCTAAAAAAGTTAAAATTTTTGAAAGATATTCAAATAATTGAATTCAGGCCAACTATTCATGGTGCGCAAAAAACTGAAATTATCAATGTTGATGATATTGAACTTTTGCAGCAAAGAGCAAATGTTAAAAGCATGAAAAAACGTTGTTTTGTATTAGTGAATGCCGAAAAGATTAACGAATCTGCGCAAAATAAATTTTTGAAACTTTTTGAAGAACCGAATGTAAACACTTCTTTCGTGCTTTTGACCGAAAATAAGAATGCTTTCGAAAAAACTATACTTTCACGAGCGCAAATTTTGCGAATTTCACCAATATCAGAAATTGATTCGATTAAAATGCTTCAAAAATCAAAGTTAAATGAAGATGATAAGAAAAAAATTTTGTTTATAGCGAATGGTTTGCCTGGTGAAATTGATA
>CALHCA010000056.1 GCA_937930585.1 uncultured bacterium | reverse complement strand
TGAAGGGTGGCTGCTTTAAAAGGTGAGAAGAGTGGTAGATTTGAAAAAATCATCAAAAAGCTAGATTTATTTAACAATTTCATTCCAGCTAAAAATGAATCGCTAGGCTCAAAAACAGGATTTATAATAATGGTTGGAATTTTTTTCGAAATTTCATTATCACTGACAAAATAAGAACTAAAAGAGTGGCCGATGACAAGCTGAATTTCGCCAAAATCACTAAGTTTTGAAATCATCTTTTGGTAGAAAATTCGAAAAACATCAATATTTTGAAAGGTGTTAAGTGAACTTTTACCGTGAGCAGGCAATTCGCAAATAATAATTGAATATTTTTTTGAAAGCTCAAATCCGAGTGGGGTTAGTCCGAAATAATTTCCACCGAAGCCATGAAAAAGAACGGCGATTGGTTTATTTTCTTCTAAATTTTTATATATTGAAATTTTATTATCATCAATATTGATAAATTCATTTTTTAGCTTTCTTCGCCAAGGTTTTAGATTCATTTTATAATTATACCATTTTTGATGCCTAATTACAAAATGCACTTTCGAAAAAGCATAAGTTGTGATATAATACAATTAAAGCTTAAGAATTTTTAAATAAAAAGAAAGGAAAAAATGGCAAATCCGCTGCGACTAGTGATGATTCGGCATGGGCAAAGTGAAGCTAATATCGTTCAGCATGCACAAAAGCTTGGGCAAAAAATTGATCTAGAAAAAAAGGTTGAAACACGCGCAGACTGGCGACAGCGGCTCTCACCGAAAGGAAGAGAACAGGCTGAGAAAGCAAAAGAGGAGCTTTCGAAAATTTATGGAAGTTTGGATTTTTTTGATTCAAAATATACGTCACCTTTTATTCGAGCAAGAGAAACTGCTGCAATTTTAAGCGGAGAAAATCGCCATTTTTGGAAGATTGACGACCTACTCTCAGAGCGGAATTGGGGTATTTTTGGTCGCGTAGATATGAATGAGCGAGTTGATAATTTTTCAATTACAATGAGATATCTCTATAATGATCCATTTTTTATGCGCCTTGATGGCGGTGAGAGCATTTTTGATGTTTATTTGCGTTTTCGAAGTTTTTGTGAGCGTCTAAAGAGAGAGGAGTCGAACCAGAATGTTTTGATTGTTTCTCATAAACAGTTGATTCAATCTGCCTGTTATTTAATTGAAGGATTTTTGCCTGAACAGTGGAATGATAATCGAATACGAGATATTTACGATGTACCAAATTTAGGGGCAATTGAATATTCAAGAATCAATCCAATGAATGCGAGTGACGTCCGTGAAAATTTTGCTTGGCGGAGGGTTTTGAACTTGGGCGAAGCTGACGGAAAATATGGAGATTGGGAGGAATTTGATATTCGCCGAGATTTTTCGAATGATGAATTAATAACTCAAGTTAGTGAAAATAAACCTTTTTTAAAATAGTTATTGACAAAGCTTAAACGTTTTGATATAATTTTATCATAGTTGATGTGTTATCAAGGGCGATGTTTGTTTTCTCCCCTAAATAACACTTATAAATAAAAATAAATAACAAAAACCGCCCAGGGTGGGCACACATCAACAAATAAATCACTGCTTGAAAAAGTAGTGATTTTATATTATAATGAATAAGATTATGTTTAAAAAAGGAATTCAGAGAAAACTTGAAAAATATGTTCGAAAATATTTCGAAACTCACCCAGACATTAAATTGATTACGGTTGCTGGTTCTGTTGGAAAAACTAGTACAAAACTTGCGATTGCAACTATCTTGAGCCAGAAATATCGTGTACGATTGCATGAGGGGAACCACAATACGCATTTAAGTGCCCCTTTGGCGATTTTGGGAATAAACTTTCCTGGAAATCCTCGTAATTTTTGGGAATGGCATAGAGTTTTTAAAGCTGCAAGAAAGCGAATTAAATCACTGAGTGATCAAGAGCCACAAATTATCATTCAAGAACTTGGAACTGATCACCCCGGTGATATTGAACAGTTTAGTAAATATCTTGCTCCAAATATTGCAGTAATTACCTCTGTCACTCCTGAACATATGGAGTTTTTTGGAAGTATCGATGCTGTTGCGCAAGAAGAACTTGAAGCTGCGAGTTTTGCTAAAATGGCAATTTTAAATCAAGATGATATTTCGCCAGATTTTTTTAAATATGTTCAAAATTCGAATATTGCAACTTATAGCTCGGTTGGTGGAGCTAACTATAATTTTATAGCTAATAATTTCTCTTTGCTCGATGGTTTTAGTGGCAAAATTCAAACTCCAGAATACGGCGAAATTAATGTTCGAGCAAAAGTTTTTGGTGAACATTCTCTTAGGCCGATTACTAGTGCGGTAGCTGTTTCTATTAAACTTGGCTTAAGCCCACAAGAAATTGTAGGTGGGTTGATGAGTTTAAAGCCGGTTCCTGGGAGAATGAATTTTATGCGGGGTGTTAAAGACTCTGTCTTAATTGATGATACTTATAACTCAAGTCCGGCTGCGCTAGAAGCTGCAATTAAAACACTTTATTCTCTTTCTGCACCTTCGAAAATTGCAGTTATTGGAAGTATGAATGAGCTTGGAGAAGCCTCTGCTTTTGAGCATAAAAAAATAGGTGAGATGCTTGATGGGATTTCTCTTTCCTGGGTGGTTACTGTTGGTGAGCATGCAAATAAATTTCTTGCTCCGGCTGCAAGATTACGAGGTTGTCAGGTTTATGAAGCAAAAAATGCAATTGATGCGGGAACTTTTGTCCATAAGATTATGGGGCAAGGCGCTTTAGTACTGCTTAAAGGCTCTCAAGGTGAGATTTATCTTGAAGAAGCTACAAAGATTCTTCTCTTAAATAAAGATGATGAAAAATGGTTGGTTCGTCAGGATGAAAAATGGAAAAAAACCAAAGATGACTTTTTTAGTAGCTTCACAGAAGTTGCTGAAGACGAGGTTTAGATGAAAGAAATTTTACCGATTGTTGATGAAAATGATAAAATTATTGACGAAATTGATAAGGCTGAATTTAATAAAACTACGGGGCGAATTTATCGAACGGTTTCGTTAATTTTATTTAATTTAGATGGTGATTTTCTGGTTCAACGGCGGTCTTTTTCGAAGGCTACATTTGCTGGAAGATGGCAAAATTCGGCGGCGGCTGGCCATGTTCAGATTGGCGAGAGTTATCTAGATGCAATTCATCGTGAGACTATTGAAGAAATTGGCTTAAACTTACAATTTCAAGATTTTATTAAAGTTGAAAAGGTTTTTATTCATACTAAAGAAAATAAGCGGCGTTTTATGCAAGTTTTCGCTGCAAAAACTGATTTTAAGCTTGAAACGTTAACAATTGCACACAATGAAGTTGCAGAAATTAAACTAGTTAATTTTAAAGAATTCCAAAAAATGGTTGAAAAGAATCCTGAAGACTTTACAGATTCGCCAGAAGATACATTAAAGATTGTTAAAAAAGCCCTAGCAAAAGTTGAAAAATAACTATTCGCAAGCAATTTTATAAAGGGCTATTCCAGTTGCAACCGAAACGTTGAAGCTTTCTTTTTGGCCAAA
Organism: uncultured bacterium; assembly: GCA_937930585.1. Lineage (GTDB taxonomy): Bacteria > Patescibacteriota > Saccharimonadia > Saccharimonadales > Saccharimonadaceae > Nanogingivalis. Next base: position 3,156 of record CALHCA010000056.1, on the reverse strand, counting down.
CATTGGAATTTCAAGAGTTCTATCGCATAAATTGAGTAATTCTTTCGAAATCCCTTCAACTTCTTCTCCCAAAAGCAGGGCAATTTTGGCATTTTTATCGGCTACAAAATCTTTTAAGAAAATTGATTTTTTGCTTTGTTCAAGCGCAAAGATTTCGAAACCTTGGCTTTTTAGGTTTTGAATTGTTTTAAAAATATTTTTAGAAATTTCGGCTGGAACAATTTTTTCGGCCCCGAGCGCGGTTTTATGAATTTGTGAATCAATTTTTTGTGCAATATGTGGCAAACGGCCAGTTTCTTGAAAATTTTCGTCCTTTAAAATTGGGAAGGGCGAATATCCGCTGAAGATAATTTTTGAAATACCAAAACCTTCGCTAGTTCGTAAAATCGCACCAATGTTATGAGTTGAACGAATATTGTGCGCTAAAACAATAATTTCACGATTTTGCGCACGGTTTTGATTTTCGAAAGAGTTAGGATTTTTCATTATCTTCTATTTTAGCAGATTTTTTAAAAAATAAAAAGAGCCCAAAGGCTCAAGATTAGCTTCTATTGTTTAGAAGCGAAAAGGTACGACCGAGAAGTTCGAAAGTGTATTTTTCTACTTCTTTCGAAACTTCTCCGATTTCCAGCTTAAAGTTATAAGAATCTTCCAAGTATTCTTTTTTAACTTCTATTGAAGCTGTATTTGGGTGGGAATTGGCATCATAAAACTCATTAATGGTGTAAATTTTCATAAAAGCAGAATGCGGTTGAATTACGCCAATTTCAACTATGATTTCACCCTCGATTTGAAGATATGAATTCCAATCAAGTTTTGGAATCTCGGTATTTTCGAGTTTTCGAACATCACGGCTGCTTGTCAGAACTATATGCTCTAAAGATTTTTTAAGGTGCATTTTTTTGCCTCTATTCTAAAAATTTCGCTTGAAGCGATGAAAATATTTTAGCATTTTTGATTGAAAAAATAAAGTGCTTGTGGTAAAATTAAGTTAATGGAAGAAAATAAAGTTCAGTTGATGCGTAGGCAAAAGGAAGAAGAGGCGACCGAGCAACGAGCTAGAATCCTTGGACTAACATATCTTGATACGCGAGATTTCGAAGATATTTTCCCTCTTGCGAGAGATCTTTTTACGAATGAACAGATGTATCGGGCGTTCTTGGCGCCACTTCAAATTGGTGATATCGATGAAAATAAGCCTTGGCGAGTTTTAATTACCAACTTAACTCCACGTTCAGTTATTCAGAAATTAAGTAAAAAATATCAAGATGAAGGTAAGACTCTCGAGCTTTTCTTGGTTTCTGAAAGCGCGTGGAAGAATATTATGCGGCGTTATGACCCGCCAAAAAAGATTGTTTATGACGATATTGAAATTGCTGGTGAGGGTGATAGTGCCACTTTAGAGAAGGTTAGCCAAACTTTGGCGAATGTTGCTTCTGATCAAGTTTTTGATTATTTAATTGATCAAGCAGACAGGCTTGGTGCGAGCGATATCCATATCGAAAATCAACGCCAGACGATTCGAATCCGAATGCGTGTTGATGGTGCGCTCCACCCAGTTGCTGAGCTTGGGCGAGATCGATACCGTGTCATTATGGGTGAGCTCTCTTCGCGTGCAGGAGTTTCGAGTGCTTCAAAAACTTCACAATCTGGGCATATGCAGAAAGATATTTATCGTGATGGAACTTCGCATCTTTTAAATTTACGTGTCGAAACTGTACCGACGATGTACGGAATGGATGCTGTGATGCGTTTGTTTAATTTTGACGAAAGTATGCTTCAGCTTGATTTGCTTGGAATTGCGCCAAAAGAGCGAGCTGAAATTGATGAAATTATTTCGCACCCGCGTGGAATGGTTTTAATGGTTGGTCCAACTGGTTCCGGTAAGTCAACAACTCTTTATTCTATGCTTAATGCCTTAAATACGCTTGACCGTAAGATTATTACGCTTGAAGATCCAATCGAATATGGTATTGGTGGAATTTCGCAAATCCCAATCGATACAACACATGGTGCTAGTTTTGCAGATGGCTTGCGTTCTGTTTTGCGCCTTGACCCAGATGTTGTAATGGTTGGCGAGATTCGTGACAATGATACAGCAAAAACTGCAATTCAAGCTTCGATCACCGGTCACTTGGTTCTTTCAAGCTTTCACGCTAATTCAACGAGTGCGGCTTTTTCGCGTATGATTGACATGATTGGTATGAATCCAATTTTCTCGAGTGCAATTCGACTTTTGATTGCTCAGCGACTTGTTCGAAAGCTTGATAAAAATGCTAAAGAATATATTCCAGATGAAGCAACTAAAAAATGGGTTCGAAACGTTCTTGAAGGTGTTCCAGCTGAGAAACTTCCACAAGATATTTCTGGAGATTTTAAACTTTGGAAGCCAGTAGCTTCAGAAGATAGTCCGTTTGGTTATAAGGGGCGAATTGTGGTTATGGAAATGATGGTTGTAAACGATAATATTGCAGCATTTTTGCGCGGGGAAAGAGGTGTGATTTCAACTGAAGCTATTGAGGATCAAGCTCGCAAAGATGGCTTATTAACCCTTTTACAGCAGGGCGTGATTTCGGCACTTCGTGGTGATACAACTATTGAAGAAGTAAATCGTGTAATTTAGCTCTTCACAAAAACTAAAAAGTATGATATAATGAATCTTGATTGTATATATTAAATTTAAAAGTGAGTGGAAAATATGAGTTTTGAGTTAATAAAAAAAGTTAATGACGCACAGAAAAAAGAAGCTGTTCTTGATATTAAAAGTGGCGATACTGTTCGCGTTCACCAAAAAATTAAAGAAGGTAATAAAGAGCGAATCCAGATCTTCGAAGGTGTAGTTATTCGAACTGACCGCAAGAAGTCACACACTTCTCGAATTACTGTTCGAAAAATTGCCAGTGGTGTTGGAGTTGAAAAGTCTTTCCTTCTTCATAGCCCATTAGTTGAAAAGATTGAAATTGTTCGCCGTTCGAAAGTTCGCCGAAACTACCTTTCATTCTTGAGGAACCGAAGCGGTAAAAGTGCTCGTCTTAAACAGGTTGCTTTTGACCGTGAAGCTGTAAATACTTTGCCTGAAGCTCCAAAAGCGGAAGAAAAAGTTGAAGCTAAATAATAAAAAAAAAATGAAGAAGCCAAAGAAGCTTAATTGTTTTT
>CALHCA010000055.1 GCA_937930585.1 uncultured bacterium | reverse complement strand
TCATATTTTTAAACCTTTAACCCTTACTATTCCATAAAAAATAATCAAAACTAAAAGACTCTCGAATTTTCGAAAGTCTTTTACATACAATTAATTTTGAAATAAATTGATTAAAAATCTACTTTATATAGCATCTTCACCAAAGAGTTTTTTTATGCGAGCTACAATCGAGCCTTTGTGACGGCCTAGCTCTTTACTCAATTTAGTAATTAAATCTGCATCAATTTTGCCATTTTCGAAAACCATTTCTTGTAATTTCGAATCGTCAACAAGTCTCCACGCACGATATGCATTTGGATATTCTTGCCGCATTTTTTCAAGCTTTTCAGCCCAAATTGTTTTTGATGGTTTTGTTTCAATAATTTCACCCGCTTCACGCTTTTTGGCGATTTCCTTTAAATGAGAAAAACGCTTTTCGGCTTTTAAGCTTTCATTTTTAAGTCTAGAATCAATCTTTTGCGCCTCTTCACTAACCATCAAAGCAGTGCGATTTATTCCGAGCAAATAAAGTCTATCAAGAGAGCGACCGCGAGAAAGCGCCACATAGCCCATTCCTTCAGAAAAGGCTTTTCGAAGGTCGATTCGTGCAGCATCGAGTGTCATTCCTTGGCTTTTATGAACTGTAATTGCATATGCTAGTCGGAGCGGAATTTGCATAATACTTGCTCGCTTTTTTTCACCATCACGCATTTCCCAAGTTTCTGGCACCATTGTAATAATTTTACCATTTCGAAATTGAACAATCGGGTAATCTGTTAATCTTTCAAAATCAATAACTTCACCAATTGAACCATTCACATATTGTCGGTTTTGGGCATTTTTTACTGCCATTACTAAAGCACCCTTTTTGAGTCGCAAGAGCTCTGGTGCAAGAACAGATTTCTGCAAAGTTTCAACATAGTTTTTCGCACCAGTTGTGGTTTGCACAAAATGAAACTCCTCACCTTCAAGTTCGGCAAGTTTTTGATCATTAATTTTATCAACATCAATATTAGTAGTGTGAAGTTCGGTTAAGTTTTTCGAAAAATCATCACTTTCAAAATTAGGCTCAATATCAATGCGATCAAGCAAACTTTGAGCGTGTTTTCGGCGTAAATCATCCGCTCTAAGTGCGTTTAAAATTTCAGATAGTTCATCATTTTTTTGGCGGTGATTTTCCTCAAGATAGCAAACCGTAAATTCGGCAAGTTTCCAGGCATTCGAATGAATTGCAAAGCCACCAATTCGCCCACCTGCTCGGTTAATTGGCGGTAGCTGAAAAAAATCGCCACACAAAATTACTTGAATTCCACCAAAAGGTTTGTCATTTTGGCGAATTGTGCGACAAATTTCTTCAACCATGTCTAGTCGAAAATCGTGCAGCATAGAGATTTCGTCAATCACCAGAATGTCTGTATTTTTAATAATTTCGGCCCGCGTTTTCGGAAATTTTTCGAAAAATTTTCTCGAAAGATAATCGTAAATTCCAATTCTGCTCCAAGCGTGAATAGTGTTTCCTCCAAGATGAGTTGCCGCCAAACCAGTAGTGGCCGTAACGCTAACCTTTTTTCCAGAATTTTTTGCAAGCTTAATAAACTGGTTAAGTGTGAAAGTTTTTCCACTTCCTGCTGCACCAGTTAAAAAAATATTTTCGCCTGAGAGCATAATCTCCAATGCTAACGCTTGCTTCATTTTCGAAAACTACTCACTTCCGATCATTCGTGGTGGTTCACCTTCTGGCTCATCGAGCAATTTTTTGCTTTTAATTTCATAACGGCGCCCAGTGATTTCGCTCAAGATATAATCTTCATTAATTAAATTCACAAACATATCTAAATCGTTGCCATCCATAATAATGATCGCACCGTTGTCGTCCGTCATTAATTCAAGCTGCATTTCATCGGCATATTCAACAACTTTTTCTTGTGAAATTTCACCAATTTCATCCATTTTTTGTAATTTCGTAGCAGCCTTTTTGTGTTCGCGAACCAAAGTTTGCAAATCTAAACCATCAGGAAAGCTCAATTTATACTTTCTTTCAATTTCCAAAACTTTTTGATCAGCTAAAACTTGTTTTTTATAATCATAGTTAAATAGTTTTTCGAATTTTCCTTGGTTGAAAATAAAAATATCATTATTTACAATTAAAACCTGGTTGTCTGGCTGAATTTTTAAACCAAATTCAGGTTCAAATGCACCAAATTTGCCATTTCGAAATTCCCAAGCGGTCGCTCCGCGCAAAACCTGCCCTTGCATAATTTGTTTAGCAACATAAAATTTCTCGCCTTTCGAATTTGTAAACCTCGCCAAAATTCCTTTAATCCGCTTGAAATCATGTTCATTTTCATTAAATTCAACAATGTCAGAATATTGCGTTTCAATTATATTCAGGAGTGCATCAGCATGTTGAACTTTTTGTAGTTCAGTTTTTAAAAGTACATCTTTGCCCGCACCGCCATCCATTTCATAATCTCGCACGCTCAAACCAGTCCCTGCGCCCATATTTACAAAATTTATCATATCAAATAAAAATAGTGGCTTAATTTGCGAGTTTAATTCACTTGAAAAACTAGTTGTAAAGGGCGTAAAATTTTTATTAAATAAGAAAAATTCTACATCAAGCTCATTTTTAATTCCATCAGTCAAATTTGCCCACTGAAAAATATCAGTCGATTCATCTTTTTTCGAATTTTCAGCTTCTTCAAAATTTTGGTTTCCATTCGAAATTTCAGCCTCATTTTCTGTCAGATTTTCAGTATTTTTAATCTCGGCGCTT
>CALHCA010000054.1 GCA_937930585.1 uncultured bacterium | reverse complement strand
TTTTGAACAAAGCTATAAATATATTTATTATCATTAGAAAGCGTAAATGGAAGATTCGAAATTGCTCGCAAAAGAATTTGTTTATTCATACCATCAAAATCATAAATTGCCATTCTTTCACCCTCAAAATCACCCAAAATAAAATCATCAAGCCATTTTATTTCACCATCATTCGATACCGAAAACTGATACTCATTACGCGTTTCAATATCAAAAGAAAAAATGTCTTTGCTCTTTTTTGCAACTAAAATCCGAGACTCACCATTTAGCTTTAAATAATCTGGCGAGAACCTCAAATTAAGTGTTTTGGTCAAATGCATTTTTTCTGTCCAACTAGCAGATTTATAAATATCAATTTTCGAATCTTGTCCGACATAAACATAACTCTCTCGATAATATCGCCCAATTGCAATCTTCGGTTGTTTTTTAATGTTTTTTGCAATTTCAATATTTTTATCATTTTTTCGAAGACCAACTAAAAAATCACCGCTTTTTGAATTATTCTTAATATAAGTAATATTCTCTTTATCATAAAGTTCAAAATCAACAATATCGCTTAGAATTGCCGCAGAAATTGTACTATTCGAAAGATTAATTTCTCGTAAATCAGATCCAGAAATTCCAATAAGCTTAGTTAATTCATCATTTGAGGGTATAATTTTCGAAAAATCAATATGGAATTTTTGGGTTATATTAATAGATTCATCTGGATTTTCAAAATTTAAAATAAGCCATTCAGTTTTATCACCTTTTTTAAAACTTAAGAGCGCCTTCTTGTTATCATTTGAGGCTTTCGAAAATTGCAAATTTTCTGCAATTTTATAAAAATTAGTTTGGTTTATAGTTTTATTATTTTGTAAATCGCGTTCGAAAATATTTGAGCTAAAATTAATTCTCGAGATTTTTGGCTCGCTTGAAGAAATATCAATTAACCAGAAAGCTGCCTCACCATTATTATCTTCAGAAATTGCAAAAATCTTCTTTTTATCTGGTGTAACTTGAGCAGATTTTAAATTTAAAATATTCAAAAAACTCTTTTCATTAAGTTGCTTTGGAACTAATCTTGCATAATTTAGCCACAAAATTTCACCAACTTTAACTTCGGTACGCCGCCACCAAGTTTTATAACCCTCTTTCCAAATTGAAAATTCGTGGTTCCCTGGTTTTGCAAGTATTTTCGTAGGTGTTCCTTCTGGTAATTTCTTTTTGTCAATTTCAGCAATTGAATTTAAAACTGAAGAATTAAATTGAACTAAGCCAGTTTGTTGCACTTCAAATTTTTCATCAAGCCGCCAGCCTTGTGTTAAGAAAACTAAAATTAAAACAATACCAAAAACAGTTGCCGTCATCGCAAGGTTTTTGAAGAAGACGAGTGCATTTTCCTTCCTTCGAGAAATCTTCATATTAAAATAATTATACCATAGTTTAGCCATTTTTGGCAAATAATATTTTCAAGATAAAACTCTTGCGAAAGGCTTTTTTTGGTGCTAAAATGGAAATATGGAATACACAATTAAAGATATTAAAGGACGACAAATTTTAGACTCTCGCGGCAACCCAACAGTTGAGGCGGATGTAATTTTAGAAAACGGAGCTTTTGGCCGAGCAGCGGTTCCAAGTGGAGCATCAACAGGTTCAGGTGAAGCTCTTGAACTTCGCGACGGCGGTTCAGCTTTTGGCGGAAAAGCTGTAACAAAAGCTGTTTCAGCTGTAAATAATCAAATTCGTGAAGCCCTAATCGGCAAGAACGCCAAAGATCAAGAGATAATCGATAAAATCATGATTAAGCTTGATGGCACAGAAAATAAATCTTCCCTTGGGGCAAATGCAATTTTAGCGGTTTCACTTGCTACTGCAAAAGCTGTTGCAAATGCTAAAGGTGTAGAACTTTGGCAATATATCGCCGAAAAAACAAATTCAACACCAAACCTTCCGCTTCCTATGATGAATGTGATGAATGGTGGCGCACATGCTGGCTGGGCAACTGATATTCAAGAGTACATGATTATGCCGATTGGTGCAAAAACTATTTTCGAAGCAGTTCAAATGGGCGCAGAAACTTTCCACTCTTTAGCAAAAGTTTTAAAAACTAAAAATTACCCAACAACCGTTGGTGATGAAGGTGGCTATGCTCCAAAAGTTCAAAACGGAAACGAAGAACCACTTGAATTGATTTCAGAAGCTATTAAAGACGCTGGATATGAACTTGGTAAAGATATCGCCTTTGCTTCAGACCCCGCTTCAAGCGAATTCTATAAAGAAGAAAAGTATGACCTAAAAGCCAACGATGCAGTGCTTTCAAGCGAAGAAATGATCGAATTTTACGAAAGTCTAACTTCAAAATATCCTTTTGTTTCGATCGAAGATGGCTTGGCTGAAAATGACTGGGATGGATGGAAGATTCTTACCGAAAAACTTGGTTCAAAAATTCAGCTTGTTGGTGACGACCTAATGGTTACAAATTCGAAACTTCTACAAAAATCAATCGATTTAGGTGTTGCGAACGCAATTCTTATTAAGCCAAACCAGATCGGCTCTTTGACAGAAACAATCGAAGCTGTAAAATTAGCACAAAATAACGGCTACAATACTGTTATGAGCCACCGCTCAGGCGAAACTGAAGATGTGACAATTGCGCATTTAGCCGTAGGATTGGGCTGTGGGCAGATCAAAACTGGTTCACTTTCACGAACTGATCGAGTTGCAAAATATAATGAATTAATGCGAATTGCAGAAGCTCACCCAGAGCTTGAACTTGCAAAACCTTTCGAAAAATAATAATTTAAAACAATTAAAAATCTCCAGAATCTAACTGGAGA
>CALHCA010000053.1 GCA_937930585.1 uncultured bacterium | reverse complement strand
AAAGAAAAAACCGCTCATGTTGAGCGGTCAAAATTTTACATAAACGCACGTCTTCCTACACTTTTATTTACTCTTGCAATATCACGTGCAATATCACGATTGTGTTTATGAGGTTGGTCAGGGCGTTTCTGAACACGTCGACCGTGTTTTTTATCATTATATCTAGAGCTCTTAATCTTGCTAACTCTTTTAGTGTCTTTTTTATCTATATCCTTTAAAACACGGATTATTGATCGTAAGCTTGGAATAACTTTACAATCAGCAAGTTTGATCAGTTTATCAACTCTTTCAAAGTAATTTAACCCTCTAGAAATCTCGTCATACTGGTCATAATCGAGACTTGCAAGATACTCTGAGATCTTCTTAGATTCGCTAATCAAATCACGCCGATATTTTATAATATCGGTGAGCTTATTTTCATAAAATTCAAGCTCATATTCTGCCGAATAGTCAAAATCCTTCAAAGCTTTCTTAAATCCTGGGCGAGTTCTCTCTTTCAAGAACCCTTTTGAAACCTGCGAGCTACGCAAAGCTTTAGCGCGTTTTTGTGTTTTACAAACACCTCGCCAATTAGTTAATTCATCTATAGCACTGGCACACTGCTCAATCACTGACGCAAGATCAATTTCATAAACAGCAATCTGCACTAAACACATACCGTGATCTTGATTTAAAACTTCTGTTGTTGACATAGGCGCCAACCTCCTTGTAAAAAGATTCATCTAAAGCTCCAGCTAAAGACAAAATATATTCTAACATGAAAAATAATTTTAGTCAATAAAAAATCGCCCTTTCTGAGCGATTTATTAAGTTTTAGGTAATACCCAATCATATTTACTAAAAAATTCGAGAATTAAGCAACCACTTAATCTCTTATTTCTCCCATTTTAGCTTACTAGTTTTAGTATTAGTCTTCTTATAACTATTTTCGAAAGATTTTTTCTTTAATTGCTCGCACCAAATATCGTTTGCGATATTCGCCAGCGTATTCAACCGCCACACCACGAAAACCAGCCTTGAAACGTAACAAACTTGCCTTTGGCTCTGCCGTAATGCCATAAAAATTATATTTCGAAGCCCCCGCACGAATTGCTTCTTTAATCATATAATCTTGCAAAAATGTTGAAGCTGGAATTTTATGATATTCTTGGAGAGTTCCACCCTCAAAATAAACAACTTCATTTTTCGAAAAGATAAACACGCCAGCAGAAATTAATTTTCCTTCAAATTCCACACCTATAAAATGCGCCTGCTCACCAAAACAAGTTTTTAAATCATGGTAATATTCTTCATCACGCGTGCCAACACCATTTTTTTGGTTCGAACTCTTTAAAATTGCCACAAAATCAGCAAATTCACTCTCTTCAACTTCGCGAACATTCACGCCTTTTTTTATTGCCGCGCGCAAATTTCGGCGTGTAGTTTGGTTATAAGTTACCGCCACGTCATCTTCGCTTAATTCTGTTAGATCCTTAAAATAAACGTGCATATTTACATCCATATCAAACTCGTGCTTAAAGCCAGAATGATATTTAAAACCATCTTTTAGTAGCGGTTTATTTAGCCAATCAAGATTATTACTTTCAATAATTTCAAGTTTATCATTGCGAAGCGCACGTACCACTTTTGGTAAAATCCGATACGAAATCGCTCCACGCTTGCGCGCAAATTCTTCACTCTTCACCAAAAAATCCACAAAATCTGCTTGCGAAGCGCCATTTTGCTCAACCATTACTAAATCGAAACGCTTATTTTTGCTAGAAATCAACCCAGCAACTTCGATATTTTCGCCATTTTTTAACGCCACAAAATAGCATTCTGCGCCGCGCTTATTGCGCATTTTGGCAAATTCTACACTTTGCAACCAGTCAATGTTTTTATCTTGGCAATAGTTTTGGTATTCTTCTTTTAAAATCTCTACAAGGCTTTTCATATATCCTCTATTTTAACACAAAAAAACCAAATTTAAAACCAGCCCAATAGCCCTTTTTACTATTCAAAGCTGGTTTTAAACTTTTTGCTCTAGCTAATTTTAAGCACCCGCCGGCTTGTTTTCAGTTGGTTTTGGCTCGGTAGTTTTGGCTTTTTCAACCTTTTCAAAGTGTGCTGCTTTTAGCTTATCTTTTAAGGCATCACCCGCCACAAAACGAACTTTCACACCCTCAATCGAGCTTGCCGTTACATCAGACTCTTTAGCTTGACCTTTAGATTGAATAGTTGTATGAAAATAACCAAGTTTTCCAAGATGAACACTTTCACCTCGCTCTAATCGTTTTAAAAGCTCATCTGTTAATGCTAGTAGCACCGCATGCACATCAATATGGCTCACCGTGGTTGAGGTTTCTGAAATACTATTAGCGATTTCATCCAAATCAACACGGCCAGATTCAGCCAGCTGAGCATAAAACTTTTTTGGCTCTTCACGCTTTGCAGGGTTTACAAGTTGAACAACTTTATATTTAAGACTCATTCTTCCTCCTTAAAAGGCTTTTGATTTGTTTTGCTATAGCGGTTAATTAAAAATGCTATAGATGATTCTTAAATGTGCTTAGCAAATTTTTAAAAGCGGTGTAGCACTTTTGTTGGTTTACTATAAGGGTTTAAAGATTCCTCCTTTCACCTTTCCAAAATCACCAAGTTATTCGATTAAAAGTGCTTGATTTCCTGCTTTAATTATAGCACCTTGAATGGGTTAAGCGCAAGCGGGAATTGGTAGAATTTAGTATGAAATAAAAAACAATCACACTAGGTGATTATTTTTTCAAAAAATCGTTATCTTTAGCTAAATCTGATCTTATTAAATCTTTGCCAATCTGCAGATAAACTCCACCTGAAATAATTTTATGCCGTGGCAAGGTTGAGACGTATTCACCACTAAATTTTATAATTTTATCGTGATTACTACCTACGATAATTTTAACTTTGCCAGTTTTCTTCAAGAACTTAATAATATCACGACGCTTAACTGGTTTAAATTTAGAGTCGCCCACTTTTAACCTCGAGCAAACTTCACTTCTTCTTTCAATAAGCCTTGCGGCATTACTCGTTCAGAATGCTTACGAATCCGCTCAGGAATATCTAAATAAGTAAAGACAACATCGTTTACAGACTCAATCAACTCATTAATATCATGCAAATTAGTCTGTGTTGCTAAACCCGAAATCTTCTCTCCATCAATCGAATCGATAAAAGCCACATAACCATTTTCCCATTCTTCAACCTTAACTGAAATAGTTTTCGGCAACTTAGCCGCATAAGCCTCAAGCTCATCTTGTGTTACAGGATTTAATAAATCCTTAATTGTACCCACGATTTTTTGATACATATTCATTCCTTCGCTCGTTTAATAATCGATGCTTAAAGTATACCATATTTCATATCAAAAAGCAAGCGTTTTCAGAAAAAACGCTTGCTTGATTTTACTCCATCTCTCTAACTTTTTCTTCAATGAACGCAATTTCTTTTTCACTCAAACCGTATTTTTTGTAAAGCTGCTGATCAATTTGAGCGATTGATTGTGACCAGTCGATGTCAGAGTCGTTAGTGAAGTTTTGAAGAGGAACAAACTTAAATGTTGTCGTCGCATGTTGGGTTGTTTTCAGAATGCCAACCAATACTCGAAAGAACTTGCTTTTGAGATATTTCAACATCGCCTCAGCCTCTTCTTGTGTTTTAAATTTTCCAATTCTTAAATAAGTTTCGGTAGATATCTGAATCGGCGTGCCGAGAATCGGCGTGCCGAGAATCGGCGTAGGAATAACTTCACCAATTGCACCTGCACCATAAGCATAAGGCACAAACACTTTCCAGCAATGTACGCTACTGTGACCTGCGGGCAGCGGATAATTTGCTGGCACCCAGCGGCTAATGCGTTTATTTTTATCGCCCAATCCCAAAACCTCAATGTCATCATCTTTTTGCTTACTGTCTTGAACAGAAGGTAAACCATATTTTGATTGATTTTTAAGGAAGTCGGTGCTCAAGCCATATGGCTTGCGCACCGAAACGATTTTTTGAATATTATTATTTTCTAAATCAACCGTTTTAGTCTTTACCTTCCCAAGAACAGTCAAAAGCTCAGCAAAAGGCACAAAAATACCAATGTTTTCTGAATCCATAAAGCGCTTCGAGGTTAAAGTTTCTTCATCGGTATGAACTGTAATGTTAGCTGGTGAATTAAAGCCTCTTTTCTTTACAAAATAGCAAATACCACCTTTAATATCATTATCTGGAAAAACCATTTTTGGATTAGCAAAATAATTAAACGCTTGAATATCTTTGCTTTTAATCATACTTTCAGTAAATTTCTTTAGTCCCTTGCCTGCTCCAGAAGTCCAACGCGATGGGATTACGAAACATTGTATATTACTTATTTTTTCAGCATTTTCAATAAAATATTGATATACAGGGCTAGCGCTAGCGTTAGCAGAACCATCATCACGTTTACCATTATCGTTTTCTTGGTATGGTGGATTACCAATCACAACATCAAATTTCATATTTAGCGGCTCTCCTTTCTTGAACTGCTCAGTTAAATCTTTCTTTTTTAAGTTCTGGCGATAAATTTCAGGAAATCCGCCATAAATATAGTTAGCTGCAATATCATAAACGATCTGAGTTGGTGCAAAACCAAAGAGCTGGTTTTCAAAAATATGCTTTAATCTTGCTTGCTCATCTGGAATTATATTTGCTAAACCATGGTTAAGTCTTTTAGCTATTTCGGTCAAAAACAAGCCACTCTTAGTATGTAAATCACAAAAAGTAAGGTTCGGGTTAGAGAAAATCCCTGGGTTTTCAGCTTCAAGAGTGTTAAGCATTTTATTTACAACTTCTCGCGGCGTAAAAATTTGATTGCTCTTTTGTGCTGGAATGTAGCTAAAAATATCTTCTTTTGTTGTATTGTTTAGATAATCGGCAAGTTGTTCGCGTTTCTTTTCAAACTCCTGAATCGCCGCATTAAAGCGATATTTTTCAAAAAAGCCATCAAAATGAATAATTTCACCATTTTCTTCATAATCGCCGCCATCACGCAACTCAATAAAATCAGCTTTAGTGAATCGATCTGGCGTATGGAGCTTGTCGCGTTCGTTGAATAGCATTTCAAAATCTTCATCACTAACTGCATCTTGTAGATTATCTATGGTAAGATTCTTAGGATCTTTCGCCGCCATTACAAAGCTTGGAATCGCTCGTGAGAATGTTCGAAGCTTTTCACGAATAATATCCAGCTCGGTCTTAGCATCGTCTTGATAAGCTTGCTCTTCACGATTATCAATCATATCGCGTGGTAGTTCTTTTTCAACAAATTCTGCAAGCTCAGTAATAGCCTTGGTTTTTTCTTTTTCTGTTTGAGGCGAATTTTTAAATTCTTCACTCACAGTTTTGATTTTCTCTACAATTTTTTCTTCAAGCTCTTTAACTTCCTTCTTACTTGGAGCATAAACTTCAACATATTTAGCAATAGGTTTGCTCAAAATATCTTCGTTAATTGCATCCGTTAATTGCTCCTCAAAGCTATCCATATCTTCTTGCGCACGCTCAAAAGCCTCACGAATTGGCTCGCCATAAACCTTTTGTCCCCAAATAATATCGCGATTAACAGAAATCCTTTTTTGCTTTTGCTCATCTCGCTCACGATTACCAGAAACATCACGTTTTTCTTTTTTATTTGCCGTGCCATCTTCTTTCGAATTTTGCACTTTATTAAGTTTTTTAACAATTTCACTTGGAAGATTAAATACATTACCAATATCTTTAAATAATAAGTTAGTGATAAACCTACGCTTAACAATATCACTTGCCATTTTAGCTGCTGGCAAAGTTAATACTTGCGAAGCGTCAAGCTCCACCATTTTACCATTTTCATCTTGCGAAAGAACTGGGAAGAAATTGAGAAGTTCTGCCACATTTTCTTGCCGCTCGCTTTCTGTAATATTGCCAATTGCACTTTTTTCACTTAAAGAATTTGCAAGTTTGTCATAAATTTCAAGCACACGATAAGGTGAAAAGTCAAAGACATAAGCCGACTTTTTACGATAAAGATTGCCGTCTTTTTCATATTTATATGGGTTTTGTGCACGGAATATCGCCTGGGTGTAAAGAGTTTCTTTTTTCACATCACTCATCATTAGTACCGCCGACCATTCTTTAACCGTTACACCCGTTGTAAGCTGGCCCACCGAAAGCGTAATGGTTTTATCATGTTCTTTTATCGCCTTCCTTACGCGCGCTAAAGCTTTTTCATTCTTTTTAAAATCTTCAGCTTCTTCTTCAGAGCTTTCATCATCCAGACTTCGCCCGTCGCCAGCCGCCAAAATAATTTTGTAATTTTCAAAAACTGGGTGTTTTTTGAGCAATTTTTCCATTGCTTTTGCTGAATTTACGCGATTTCCTACAAACCAAAAAGTATGCTTTAGCTCATTGCGAAGTTCTGGAGTTGAAAACGGATAGCCTTCATTCTCAGTGAGAGTGTTTAAAAATCGCCAAATATCAGCTTCACGCTTAAATTCACCCTTTGAATTGGTTGCCAAAAAATCATTAAACTCAAAAACTGGTGGAATATTCTCCCCATTTACATCAATACCTTCTTTGATCTGCTTAGCTGTAACATCTGAAATTTTATAATTAAACAACCTTAAATCTGGCATATCTATGT
>CALHCA010000052.1 GCA_937930585.1 uncultured bacterium | reverse complement strand
CAATAGATGCAAAAGCGTTTGTGTGTTCATCCTGATGAACCGAACATCCACCACCAATTGCAGCAGAAAGACCAGCATTACTATTTTTACAATAAGATTTATCACCAAGCTGTTGTGCAACACTCAAACCTTCATCAACACCAACAATACTCAAAGCCTTAACTGCTGCAATATTTAAAGAGTTTCCAAGGCTGAATCTAATTGGTACACTACCGTAAAATTGTTTCGAAGCATTCCTTAGCTGACAAGCTCCATATGTTCCATTACAATATTGCGAATCGATATTTTCGTCCTTCAAAATTGTTCCTGGTGTATAAACAGTATCCTTCTTGTTAAACAAAGCCGCATAATCGACAATAGGTTTAATACTTGAACCTGGGTCAAGAGATGAAGTTGAAGCATTGGTTTGACCATAGCCAGCTTTATTATAATCAACCGATCCAACTTGAGCAATAACTTGCCCAGTTGCAACATCAACAGATGTCATAGCAATATTATCAGCGCCACTAACATACAAAGTTTTAGCGCCAGCGTTAACAGCATTTTCAGCAATAGATTGAGCTCTCAAATCAACCGTAGTTTTAACAGTTAAACCACCAGCACCAACAACCTTAACACCAAGTTTTTCTTCAAGTTTCTTTTTAACCTCTTGAACAAAATGTGGTGCCTTAATATTTGTATATTGATCTTTTTCTGGCTTAATTGTTGCAAGAATATCGAATTCTTTAGCCTCTTTGGCCTCCTTTTCAGTAATAAACCCACAGGAAACCATATCATTCAAAACTTTATGCTGACGTTCAATCAAGCTCTTATTATAGCTTACATTATATGGATTATAAACTGCTGGATTATTAGGGATAGAAGCTAGTAATGCGGCCTCAGCCAAAGTTAGATCTTTCGAACTTTTGCTAAAATAAGTTCGTGCACCAGATTCAACTCCATTTCGACGGCCACCATATGGAGATTCATTCAAATATAGTGAAAGAATTTGGTCTTTATTATACATTTGTTCAACCTGAACCGCAAGAATCATCTCTTTAATCTTTCGTGGAATGCCACTAAGTCCACGATCGTTAGATTCGTTAGAAAAATAAACCTGCTTAATAAGCTGTTGCGTCAAAGTTGAACCACCCTGAGTTGCCCCACCTCTAAAGTTATTTACAAAAGCACGAATAATCGCAGTTAAATCAATACCTTTATGTTTGTAAAAATCTCGGTCTTCAATAGCGACAGTTGCTTTTTTCACATAATCTGAAATCTCAGAGTTATCAACAACCAATTTATAATCGCCGGAGCCTTTATCTTCCCACAAAAGCTCACCATTTCTGTCGTAGTATTTTGAAACTGTAGTTTGAACTCTTTTAGCTAGCTCTTCTGGTTTAATTTGATTTAAATCTTTCGAAACATAAGCAAAAGCCGCCGCGATTCCAGCTGCAACAACGACAATAAATACTGCAAAAATTTTTAAAGCCATAAATAAACCGCGCTTACTAAACCAATACTTTAAAACTCGTTTTGGATGAAGACGATAAAAAAATCTCTTCACTGGGTCTTTTGGCAGACTCGCAAGATACTCTGCTCGCTCACGAGCTTTCGAATCTTTCCTTTCTTTCATTCGATGAGCTAAATTTGTGTATAAACTTAGGTTATTCTGTTTTTTTAGCGAACTTGATTTTTTCGAAACAGTTCTTTTTTCAACAGATTTCCCGTCCTTATTGAGCATTTTTCTTCTATCCATATTACACTCAATTATACCGCAATTGCTTATGGTTTTCAAGATTTTTTAATTTTTATAATACTGGAAAAAAAGCTTTTTTTGTGTTAATATAGTTAACAATAAATATAATAATGGGAGAAGAAATGAAGTTATCAGAGGAGCTAAAATGGCGTGGTTTTTGGAATCAAACCACTTTTCAAAATTCGAAAGTTTTAGATGGTGAAAAGCGAACCATCTATCTTGGCGCCGACCCTTCCGCTGACAGCCTTCATATTGGTCATTTAAGTGTTTATATGATGGTTAGGCGATTTCTTGATCATGGTCATAAAGTAGTTCTTCTAATTGGCGGTGGCACTGGAATGATTGGTGATATGCGCGATACTGAAGAGCGTCAACTCCTCTCGCCTGAAATAGTAGCTAAAAATACCGAGGCTCTCAAATCTCAAGTTTCGAAACTTTTTGCTGGGCAAGATTTTGAAGTCGTAAATAATGCGGATTGGCTTTCGAAAATAGAGTTAATACCTTTTTTACGCGATATTGGAAAAAACTTTAACATGGCAGAACTAACAAGCCGAGATTTTTTCAAAAGTAGAATAAACAATGGTAGCGGATTAAGTTTTGCTGAATTTACTTATACTCTTCTTCAGGGTTATGATTTTTGGTATTTATATAAAAATAACGGCGTTTCACTTCAAATTGGAGGAAGCGATCAGTGGGGAAATTTACTTTCTGGCATAAATTTAATTCGAAAGAAAGAAGGCGCTGAAGTTTTTGCAATGACAGCACCTCTCCTTATCAATCGTTCAACTGGCCGAAAATTCGGTAAGTCAGAAGGCGGAGCTTTATGGCTTGATGCTTCAAAAACATCACCATTCAAAATGTATCAATTCCTTCTTAATTCAGACGACCAAAGCGTTTTCGAATATCTAAAAATTCTGACAACACTTTCGAAAGAAGAGATTGAAACAATCGAAAAAAATCATCAGGAGAATCAGCACTTGCGAATTGCTCAAAAAGCATTGGCAAAAAATGTTGTAGAAATTGTTCATGGCGAAGAAGTTGCAAAAAATGTAATTTCTGCGACAGAAGTCCTCTTTGGCGGAAAAGCTTTCGAAAATCTAACTAAAGCTGAAATCGAAGTATTAAAATATGAAATTCCTGTGGCTTCAAAAGATAAAACTATTAGCGAAATATTGATCGAAACAAAATTAGCTAAAAGTAAAGGTGAGGCCAAAAGGTTAATTTCAGCAAATTCAATTTCATTTAACGGCAATAAACTCCAAGAGGATATTCGAATAACTGAAAAAGGCCTACTCAAAAAAGGTAAAAATAGTTTCATACTCATTGACTAGTAAAATAAAAATCGCTCAAATTTGATTGAGCGATTTTCTATAATTAAACTTTCTTTTCAAAACCTTTTTTAGCGCCTTCGAAAGTATTTAAAGCACGTTTCTGAATTTTACCAGCTTCTTTTTTTGCATTTTCTACTACTTCGCTAGTTTTATTTTTAGCACTCTCGGTAAATTCAGTAACTTTTTCTTTAGCTTCTTCAACAAGTTCACCTGCATTTTCAGCAACTTCACCAGTTTTTTGCGTAGCTACATCAGCAACTTTTTTAGCTTTTAATTTTAAATCTTTTCGAGTTTCTTCACCACTTTTAGGAGCGGTTAAAATTCCAGCAACTGCACCAACTAAAGCACCGACAGCTAACCCTAGTCCAAACTTTTTACTCATTATTTATTCTCCTTCTTAGTTTTAAATTTATTAAAAATGTCAAAAATTGTTTTTCCAATAATTATAGGTGAAGTCACCTGAGCGACATTCTGTGCAATTCCATCAATGCTTGTTGTAATATTTTGTATTTTTTCTGCAACATCACCAATTTGGCGAGTTACACGAATTACTAGAATAAAAGTAACAATTCCAAGTGTGATGAAAACCGCAAGAGCTATAGAAAGAAAAACAACTAATATTTCTGCAGCTGAGCTCATTTTTCTCCTTTTTAAATTTTTATTTTATTTTTTTGATTTTATTCAAATCTATTTTGTATTTTACCATAAAATAATTCTTATGTCAATAGTTTTTTGAAAAAATCTAGAAATACCCTGAGACAATTTTATTTACTTGAGTTCTAATATCTAGTGAAGAATATCCATTTACAGTAAAATAATAAAGATTTCCATCGAGCATTTCAATCTCAATTCGACAAGATTTTTTCTGCCAATTTTTTGGGCGACCAAAAGCTAACATCCCTAAAAATAGAATTCGAAAAATTCCCGGCTGATAAACTTCGTCAGCAGTATCAATAAAATCAATTGATGCAATTTTGGTAGCATTCAAATGAAATTCAAGCGGACGAGACAGCGCGAAATTTTCATAGAATTCTACCCCGCTAGCTGAAAAAATCAAACTACCAGAAATATTTTTATCGCCATTAAAATTAGCTTGAAATTCAAACTTTTCTTCCACTTACAACCTTTCGCGAATCAATTTTTGCGCCAAAGCTGGATTTGCTTTACCTTGAGATTTTTTCATAATCTGGCCAACCAAAAAGCCAATTGCCTTATCGTTACCACTTCGAATATCTTCAATCGCTTTTTGTGAAGCTGAATCGCTCATCACTTCATCAACGATTTTCGCAATTTCACCTTCATCGGAAACCTGGAGAAGATTCATTTTTTCAGCAATCTTTTCTGGCATAAATCCTAAATTCTCATCATCAAACATTGCCAAGAAAATTTGGTGTCCGCCATTCGAGCTAATTTTTTTCTCATGAACCAAATGTGCCAAAAGTGTTAATCGATGAGGGCCCAAATACCCTTTATAGACCTTCTCTAGATCAAGCTCCTCGCTTGGCGTTGAAGCAAACCAGTTGAAAATTCGCTTCATGTTTTCTTTGTGCTCTTCAAGAGTATAGCCCTCGATTTCTGCAGAATTATAAAGTTCACTTTGAGATTTCTCCCAAGGACCATTGCCCCAAGTTGCAAGGAGTAGTTCAGCAATTCGATAATCGCTCAAGGCGTACTCAACCACAGAGCTATCAAGCCCAAAAACACTAAATTTTTCACGGAAATAATCTGGCATAATCGGAAATTGCGCTTGCATTTTCGAAATTTCTTCATTACTCAAAATAATCGGCGGAATATCTGGGTCGGGCATATATCGGTAATCTTGAGCTTCTTCCTTACTTCGTTGCGAAACTGTTTTCTGCTCATCATCAAGCCAACCACGAGTTTCCTGCTTAATCTTCTCACCTTTTTCAAGTAATTTAACTTGGCGCTCGAATTCATATTGAGCCGCGCGTTCAACACTTCGAAAACTGTTTAAGTTCTTAATTTCCGTTCGTATTCCAAGTTTTTCATCACCGAATTTTCGCGCTGAAATATTTACATCAAAACGCATATTACCTTGATATAAATCACCATTCGTAACATCTGCAAAAACCATTCGCTTATGAAGTTCTTCAGCATAAGCACGTGCCTCTTCGGCGGAATGAATATCGGGCATCGACACAATTTCGATTAAAGGCGTTCCAGCACGATTCAAATCAACCAAAGAATGATCACCAAAGTGAGTGAGTTTTCCGGCGTCTTCTTCAAGATGAGCATGTTCAATTCGAACTTTTACTTCACCGCCGCTAGGAAGTGGAGCAATAATCTCACCTTCACCAATAATCGGCTGATATAGCTGCGATGTTTGATAACCCTTTGGTAAATCTGGGTAAAAATAATGCTTACGATCAAATCGGCTCACATTAGCAATTTTTGCATTCAGCGCTTTCCCAGCTCGCACCGCTAAGCGAACCGCCTCTTTATTTAGAACCGGCAACATTCCTGGCAAGCCAAAATCAATCGGCGAAGTTGCTTCGTTCGGTGATTTTTCACGAGCGTCATTATCACTACCGCTAAAAAGCTTGGTTTTAGTTTTTAATTGAACATGACATTCAATCCCAATTGTCATTTCGTATTTCTTTAAAATATCTTCCATTAAATTGCTCCTAAATCTTTCAAAGCTTGTTTAAAACTACTCATTGCTCGGCGAGCTTGGTCGAAGTTAATTCGTGCGTCATTCTCATCCCCAACAACATTTCGAAGTTTATGTGCGTGCCAAATTGAATTCGGACTCGAAAATTTATCTTTCGAATTTTTTAATCGCTCACCCATCGTTTGACCAGAAATTCGAAGTTCTCGCATCGCTGTATCAACAAGCTTATCTGCATTAATTAACGCTAAGTGCCAAGTCGCCGGCTCATCCTTTTTGATTGAGTTTTCTATTTTTAACCAATCGCCCTGAAATTTCAACTTATCAAGTTGAATTTTTTCAGTTTTTGTAATTCCAATAAAGAAAAACAAAAGTGCAGCACAAATCAAAATTGAAATCGACAAAATAACGAGTTCCATTATTTTTCCTCCAAACTTTCAGCGAGTGCCAAAATTTTCGAATCAGATTCCATTTTTCCAATAATCTGAGTACCAACTGGTAAGCCATTTTCAGTTTTTCCGGCTGGAATAGAAACCGCAGGAAGTCCAGCAAGTGAAGCCGGCACACTCAAGATATCAGCTAGATACATTTTTACTGGGTCTTGAGTATTTTCACCAATTTTAAATGCAGGAGTTGGAGCAACTGGGCCGACCAAAAAATCAACCTCTTCGAAAAGTTTATTAAACTCATTAATTAAAAGTGTTCGAGCTTTTTGCGCTTTTGAATAATAAGCATCATAAAATCCACTTGAAAGCACGTATGAGCCAATCATAATTCGGCGTTTATTCTCAGCTTCAAAACCTTCATCGCGAGACTTGCCAAAAACTTCACTCAAGTTTTGAGCAGACTTTGAGCGCAAGCCGTAGCGAATTCCATCATATCGTGCTAAGTTTGAGGAAACTTCGGCTGGAACAATGATATAATAGATGGCAAGCGAATATTTACTCATTGGTAAAGAAACTT
>CALHCA010000051.1 GCA_937930585.1 uncultured bacterium | reverse complement strand
CAGCTGGTGATCAATTAGGGAAATTTGCAGGCTGGGCTGGTGAAAAATTTGGTGAATTTATCAGCTGGGCAAAAAGAGCAGGCTCGGATGCTTGGAATGGAATTACATCATTTTTTGGCGGAATCGGTCAGTGGTTTAGCGACCGCTGGGGCGATATTAAAAACGCATTTTCGAATGCTTGGCAAACTTTTTCAAATATTGGTAGAAATATTTGGGAAGGCTTAAAATCCGGAATCGGCAATATCGCTAACAACATGAGAAATATGTTTTCTGGGGCTGTCGAAGGCGTGAAAAAATTCCTTGGTATTCATTCACCTTCAAGATTGTTTAAGAGCTATGGTGGATTTGTAAGCGAAGGATTTGCGCTTGGAATCCAAAGCGAAATGAACACAGTCTCAAAAGCTTTCACTAAAATGACCGACTTCGAAATCCCAGAGTATACAGTAAAAACGAATTTTGATGTAGATACTCCAGATTATGGCGTTGAACAAACTGTAAAAGCTCATCTTGATTACCAAAGCAAACTCGATAAAGAACGCGAGACTGCGATGGATAAAATCGAAGAAGCAATTCGCAACCAAAAACAGCAAATCACGGTCAAAGTTGGCGAAGACACGCTGGTCAATAAAATTATTGATGGTGTTAACGCAAAAAGTTTCCTTGAAAATCGAACTGTGTTTGATATCTAAAGAGAAAAAGGGGCGAATGCCTCTTTTTTGCTTGATTTTGATAGGCTTTTGGTTGTATAATAAAATTGTTCAGACAAAAAATACGGAAAGCTTTTAAATTGAGCTGATGTTTTTGCTTATTTTGAAGCTTTCGTATTTGTCTGAACAACAATACTACTTTAAACATCGGCTCAATTTATTTAGTCGAGGATTGGAAAAAATGAATCACAAAGATACGAGGCCAAACTCAGGTAAAAAAGCTATATTATATACGACTATATCTGTTTTTATTTTATTTTTTCTTATTATAGTCTGGGCGAGTTTTTCGGCCAAAAAAGGAGAGAAAGAAGTAAATAATGAGGTCTCAAAACAGAGAATATCTGTTAATTTAGAGAAAGACCAAACTCTTGAAACTGGTAAAAATCGTTATAAGCTCAAAATCTCAGGGTTTAAAAATGTTGCAAAAATGAACATTAGAATTAACTGTGAAAATACGGTCAGCCATAAAGACCCATTAAGCAAATGTAATAAGACTATAGAAAAAGAAACTCAAGGAAAAGAGTCGTTGGAGGATTTTGTAACGTTTAATATTTTAGATTTTTCACAACAGGAAAACAATAAAATCGAAGTATTAGTTACAAATCAA
>CALHCA010000050.1 GCA_937930585.1 uncultured bacterium | reverse complement strand
CTCTGAGAACGTTGTAATGCTGGCAATGCAACAAAAATCATAAGAAAAATTAAACTCGCGACAGCTAAAACTAAAACTATCTCTATAATCGTAAAACCTTTTTTATTTTTCAAAGAGTTAATGCTTTTCATATTTATTAATATATCAAAAATATTATAAATCTCAACTTTTTTATTTTCAATAGTATATGTTATAATATAAGTAGTATGACAAAGAAAAAACTTTATATAACAACAGCAATTCCTTATGCGAATGGAGCACCTCATATTGGAAATGCACTTGATTATTTAATTGCCGATATCTGGGCGAGATATCAGCGCCAGCAAGGAAATGAAGTTCGCTTTCAAGTTGGAACAGATGAGCATGGTAACAAAATTGCCGAAAAAGCCGCTGAAAATGACTTAACTCCGCAAGAATACGTTGACGGAACTGTCCAGAATTTCAAAAATTTAATGGACAAAATGAAGACAACTTATACGGATTTTGTACGAACAACAGATTCTCATCATGTTGGGGCAGCTCAATACATTTGGATGAAACTTCAGCCTTATATCTATAAAAACACTTATGAAGGATGGTATTGTACAGGTTGTGAGAGTTTTTACACCGAGAAAGAAGTAACTGAATTTCATGGCGTTTGCCCAAACCATCAAAAACCTTTCGAAAGGCTTTCAGAAGAGAATTATTACTTGCGAATTTCAGAATTTACACCAAAAATTATCGAAGCTATTGAAACTGACCGAATGAAAATCGTGCCAGAATATCGCAAAAAAGAATTTTTGAATTTCTTGAAAGGTGGGCTTGAAGATGTTTCAATTTCACGACCAAAAAAGAATTTAACTTGGGGCGTGCCTGTTCCTGGTGATTCAGAACAAGTAATGTATGTTTGGATTGATGCACTTGCGAATTACTTAACTGTGATTGGATACCCAGATATTGCAGGTTGGCAAGAATTCTGGCCAGCAAATGTACAGGTTATTGGAAAAGATATTTTACGTTTTCACGCGGGGATTTGGCCGGCGATGTTGCTTGGACTCAATTTAGCCTTACCGAAAACTCTGCTTGTTCATGGCCACATTTCAAGTAATGGTGTAAAAATGAGCAAATCAATTGGTAATGTAGTTGATCCGAACGAAATTATCGATAATTATGGGTTGGATGCTTTTAGATATTACTTCTCACGGCATGTTGCGACTCAAGATGATGGAGATTTTACCTGGGAGAAGTTCGAAAATGCCTACAACAACGAACTTGGTAACGACCTTGGCAATCTAGCTTCACGTGTAGCTAATATGGTTAAGCGTTATCAGTCTGGCGTGGTTGGCGAAATTCCTAGCGATGAACACGACCGCCATACTTACAACGAATATATGAAATCTCTAGAATTTAATAAAGCAATTGATGAGATTTGGGGGTTAGTTCGCGCTCATAACCAATATATTGAAAGTGTGAAACCTTGGGAAATTGCTAAAAAAGCAAAAGAAAATAAAGACGAAGAAAATCATCTAGCAGAAGTTCTTGCACACTCTGTTTCAGGCTTGTTGCAAATCGGCAAAATGCTCGCACCATTTATGCCAGATACTGCCGAAAAACTCCAAACAATTTTTGGCAGCGGCGTAATTCGTGACGAAGAAATTGGCTTACTTTTCCCAAAAATTTATCTTAAAACTGAAGACCCCCGCGCCGCAAAAATCACAGCCGCGCAGAATAATCAAGCTAAAAAATAACTTGGAACCTCGGCCTCAATGCTGAGGTTTCAACTTTCGAAAGGATAAAATGAAAATTATCGATTCACATTGCCACATTCACGATGCGAATTTTCCAATTCCGCAAGAAGAAGTTTTTGAGAATATGCAAAATTCTAAAATCTCGAAAGCGATTTGTATTGGTGAAAATCTTGAAAATTCTAAAATTGGCGTTAAATTTGCTGAAGAAAATTCTAGCAAAATTAAACTTTTTGCAGCGATCGGCGTTCATCCGCATGAAGCTGAAAAATACAATCCAGAGGAGTTAGTTTATGAACTTGAGCAGCTTTCGAAAGCTACAAAAGTGGTGGCCATTGGTGAAATTGGCCTTGATTATTTTTATGAAAATTCCAACCGTGAAGCACAGAAACAAATTCTAAAAGCCCAGCTCAAGCTTGCTCAAAAGCTGAATCTACCCGTAAGTTTTCATGTTCGAAATGCGTTCGAAGATTTTTGGCCAATTTTTGATGAAATTTCAAAATTCGGTAAAATTAGTGGAGTTTTGCATTCTTTTACAGATTCGAAAGAGAATTTAAATAAAGCTTTAAAGCGCGATCTATTTATTGGCGTAAATGGAATTTCAACTTTTACAAAAAAGCCCGAAGATCTTGAAATGTTTGCGAGCATTCCACTTTCAAAAATATTAATCGAAACAGATTCACCATTTTTAGCACCAAAAGGTAAGCGCGGAAAGCCAAACCAGCCAGCTTTTTCGAAGTTAATTGTTGAAGATTTAGCAGAAAAACGGCAAATTTCAGCTGAAGAAGTTGCTAAAATCACAACCGAAAATTGCGAAAAACTATTTAAAATTTAATCTACTAAATATTGACAAAAATATTAAAATATGATACAATTTAATCATATTTAAGGTTTAAAAATGAACAATTCTGATAAAAGTTTATATCAAATTCCGTATTTTCCAGAAGCTCAGAAAGAGCCAGATTTCGAAAAACCAAAAATCCAGATTGCTTATGATACGCCAAAACAAATGCCTTTAAAACCTATTCAACAGGTTAAAAAACCAGTATTCCAGCCAATATTAAAAAATGATCAAATTGATATTTTTGGAGAAATGTTTGCGAAGAGTGCTCAAATTTTACAATTTCGAAATATTGCCGAAGAAGAAATTCGTCTTTCGCACTTAAAATATACTAGAAAATCTTTTTTGAAAAATTCAAAAAAACACGAAAGTAATCAGCTCTATTATAAATATCTTTTTGCAAAATTCAAGAAAAATCCACAAGATATTTCGCGAGCACTAATTAATCTTGAAAGCAAAGTTGGCGCACAAATTTTTGGACCAACAACGAATGGAATTCGGCGAGAATTTTTCGTGCTTGACCATAATTCTTGGATTTATCATGAAGAATGGATTGAAGGCAAACGAAAAGTTCATCAAAATACAACCAGATACGAACTTCGAAAAGATCAAGTAATTAAAATTGAAGCTGGGCCACACTATTTTGATTTAAAAGGAACAGAACTTCAAAATTTTCACCATGCAGTGCAAGTTTACTACCAGAATGTCTCACGATTGGTCTATGGCAGATAGTTTGAAATTATGGAAAAAGTGTGCTATAATTGTTCAGAATTGTTTTATTTTTTAACGAAAGGAAAGAAATGGCTAAACATAAAAGTTGGCATGGAGCAGACCGCAAACGAGCTTTGCGTGCAAAACTAAAAATTGAAAAACGCCGCGAAGCAAAACGCCGCGAACGAATCGCAGCAGCTTTGGCCGCAAAATAATTTTCAAAAACCGCTTTTCTTAAAGAAAGGCGGTTTTTATTTTAGTATTTTTCTTATATTGTTGCTTTTTTATGAATTTTATGATATAATTATAAAATCTATCGAATTTTCGAAAGAAAAAACACTTTGGAGGTGGGAAAAATGGAAAAAGATAGAGGCATTTTAAATGTCATGCATAAAATAGAAAATGATGAGTGGTCATTTTGCTTTTTGCATGATCTTGGACTTGATCAACAGGGCGAAATCGCGTTGTGGCTTTCAGGTCTGACTTATCAAGACGATTCGGTTTTAAATATGTCGCCAGACGACATTTTAAATAAGGCGTGTGTGGCTTTACTTTTTAATGAAGAAACGGGAAAAGTAATTGCAACGGCATCAATGATGCAACCGCAGCTGAATTCTTTCGGTGAACGTTTGGGTGAAATTGGCTCAATGTTCACGCTCGAAGAATATCAGAACCAAGGTTGTGCTAGCTACTTAGTTCATAAAATTGATGAATGGGCTGAAGCTCAACCTACAATTAATGGCATATATGCTTTTTTGAACTCGAAATCTCCGCGAAGTTTTGCGGTAAATGGTTATGACGGTGAAGTTTTGAAAGATGGTAAAGTTTTGAACGCTGCAGAGATCGTTCCGGCTTATGCATTCAATCTTTGCCGCACAATTTGCCGAAATGAACACGCGATCCATCTAATGGATCTTGAACTTCGAAAAAAAGAGCTATATTCAAGTATCGAGGCGTTTGATTCTCAAAAAGAATTGAGTGAAGTTGAGCATGCTCTAGCTAAAATAAACGCCATTCTAGATGAAGCAAAAAAACAGCGCGCTAAAAAATTCAGCGATCATATCAAGAACGTACATTTGAAAATTTTTGAGCATAACTTAAAAGGTGATTCTGAAGATTCAGAATATTATAAAGAAGTTCACAACAAAATTATTAATTTTTATTACCAGAACTTCAAGAATAACTTGCACTGCTGTGATGTAGTAGTTGCAAAATTATTCTAAAACAGAGTGAGCTAAATGCTCGCTTTTTTTCTTGCTTTTCAAAACTGATTATGGTAAAATATTTACATCAAGGAAGTGGGCAATGTTTAACTTAAAAAATATTTTTAGCGAAAACTCAGAAAATAAAAATTCGAAGAATAGTTCGAGAAACTTTTTAGGCGATGGAAAAGCAATTTTAGATGCCGTCGATGATGGAGTTTTAGCAGTTGATTCGAAAGGGAATATCTTAGTAATTAACCCAGCTGCAGAACAAATCACAGGCTGGAACGGCAGTGATGCGGTTGGATTGGTTTTTAATTCAGTTTTAAAGATCACAAATAATGAAGGTGGCGAGATGGTCGAAATCTCCAACCCTGTAAATCGCGTTCTAAAAACTGGCGAAAATTTCACAACACGAGATTTATTTATTAAAACTCAAAGTGGGAAAATTATTCCGATTTTCTTAGCGGTCAACTCAATTGACGGGCAAAATTCTGGCGTAGTTGTAGTTTTTAGAGATATTTCGAAGGAGCTAAAAGACAACCGCGAACAGGCAGAATTTATATCAACCGCAAGCCACGAAATGAGAACACCAGTCGCAAGTATTGAAGGATATATTGGTTTAGCTTTAAACCCAGCCACAGCAACGATTGACGCGCGTGCAAAATCTTACCTTCAAAAAGCTCACGAAAATACCAAGCATTTAGGCCAACTTTTTCAAGATTTGCTTGACATCACAAAAGCAGAAGACGGACGGCTTAAAAATGAGCCTGTAGTTTTAGATGCAATTGAATTTTCACGAAACATTTGGGAAGGGCTAAAACCAAAAGCTGAAGCGAAGGGCTTGGATTATATTTTCGAACCAGATAGCCATAAAACGGGCGAAAAAACTCTAACACCAGTATTTTTCATTCATGCTGACCGCGATCACTTGCATGAAATTCTAAACAACCTTTTCGAAAATGCCATAAAATATACACCGAGCGGAATGGTTTCTGTGAATGTTACCGGAGATGATAATAATGTTCAAATTTCTGTTAAAGATAGTGGAATTGGGATTCCGGCCGAAGATATTCCACATTTGTTTCAAAAATTTTATCGTGTAGATAATTCTGAAACGCGAGAAATTAACGGTACAGGTCTTGGGCTATTTTTGTCGCGAAAACTTACCGAGTCGATCGGTGGCTTTTTAGATGTTGAGAGTGAATATAAAAAAGGTAGCACTTTCACTGTAAAATTGCCAAGAATTACGCGCGAAAACGCCGAAAAACTGAAAGCCATTGAAGATACTAAGAAAGCTGAGGAATACCAAAAAATTGAACAAAAAAATAATCAACGTGAAATTGACGAGGCCGACCGCGACATTACGGCAATTCTTGAAGATCCTAAAATAGAAAATCCAAGCGAAGAAGTTTTCGAAATCACCCAAGAAATTCAGCCAGAAACTTCAGCCGATATTCCTGAAACTATTCCACAAAATACGTCTCAGCCACAACCAGAAGCTTTACAAGCCCAACAGACTCCGCATATGCAAAATACGGTTGAGCCAATTCAGCAGCAAGAACAGCAAATTTATGATAATTCTGCGCAAAATACAGCCTCGGTTCCGCAATCAAATGGCATAAATGCTGAGCAAAACCAACCGGTACAAAAGGTAACTCAAACACAGCAAGATTTTTCTAAATATGGTGCAATTCAGGGTTTCAGCCCTCTAGTAGGAATGCAAAATCAGAATGGCCAAAATTCTGTG
>CALHCA010000049.1 GCA_937930585.1 uncultured bacterium | reverse complement strand
TTGGTGATGAAATTGACCGTTTAATTTTAATGAATCCGCTCACGGGCGAAATTCTAGAAAAACCGCAGTTTTTTGATATTTTTCCAAATTCGCATTACGCAACACCACGAGAAATTATTGAGCGCGCTATACCACAAATTGAGAAAGAATTTTATTTACGACACAAATATTTCGAAAAAAATCAGAAGTTTTTAGAGGCACAACGATTAGCTCAGCGTACAAAATATGATCTTGAAATGCTTCGGGAAACTGGATTCGTAAAAGGGATCGAAAACTACACGCGCTATTTAACTGAACGCGCACCTGGTGAGCAGCCTGCGACTTTGCTAGATTATTTTCCTGATGATTTTCTACTTTTAGTTGATGAATCGCATATGACTTTGCCGCAAGTTCGTGGAATGTTTAACGGCGACCGTGCCCGCAAAACTGTTTTGGTGGATAATGGTTTTCGTTTACCATCAGCACTAGATAACCGCCCGCTAACTTTCGAAGAATTTTATAAACATATCAATCAAGCAATTTATGTTTCGGCAACTCCTGGTGATTTTGAACTTGAGCATTCGCCAAAACCAGCTCAGCAAGTAATTCGCCCAACTGGCTTGCTTGACCCTAAAATTGAAGTTCGAAAAATCGAAGGTCAAGTTGATGATTTGATGGAAGAGATTCGAAAACGAATTCAGAAGAATCAGCGTGTTTTGGTAACAACTTTAACCAAGCGAATGGCTGAAGATTTGAGTGGATTTTTAGAAGAAAACGGCGTAAAAACGGCATATATTCATAGTGAAATTGATACTTTGGAACGTGGTGATATTTTGCGTGATTTGCGAAACGGTGTTTTTGATGTTTTGGTTGGGATTAATCTTTTGCGTGAAGGTCTAGATTTGCCAGAGGTTTCACTAGTCGCAATTATGGATGCCGACAAAGAAGGTTTTTTGCGCTCAGAAAGTGCATTGATTCAAACAATTGGGCGAGCGTCCCGGCATGAAGAAGGAAAAGTAATA
>CALHCA010000048.1 GCA_937930585.1 uncultured bacterium | reverse complement strand
GCGATTGATATCAATATGGGCTGCCCAGATAAAGCCGTAATCAAAAGTGGTGGCGGAAGTGATTTAATTCGAAACCCTGAACTCGCCGCCGAAATCATCAAAAGTGCGAAAACTGGCGGTTTACCAATTTCGGTTAAAACGCGGCTTGGTTTTTCACGAGTAGAAGAATGGCACAATTGGCTTAAATTTTTGTTAGAGCAAGAAATTGCAGTTTTAACAATTCACCTTCGAACCAAGAAAGAAATGAGCAAAGTTGCAGCACATTTTGAATTGATTCCTGAAATATTAGCACTACGCGATGAAGTTGCGCCAGAAACTCTAATTCAGATTAACGGCGACATCAAAACCCGCGAGCAAGGCTTGGCGCTTTGGCGAAAATATCCAAAAATTGATGGAATTATGATTGGCCGTGGTGTTTTCGAAAACCCATTTTGTTTTGAAAAAAATCCGCCGGAAACCGCTCGAACTTTAAGTGATTATTTAAATCTACTTGAACTTCAACTTGATTTATTCGAAAAATATTCCCGCGAACTCGAAAAGCGCCGTTTTGAGCCATTAAAGCGATTTTTCAAAATTTACGTGCGAGAATTTGCTGGCGCGAGCGAACTTCGGGCAAAGCTAATGGAAACCAAAACCGTTAATGAAGTTCGTGAAATTTTGAAGGAATTTCGAAATGCCACGCAAAAATAATAAACAGAAAATGAAGTTTGAACGTTTTGAAATGAAGCTTTCAAGCTCGAAAAAGAAGAGATACGCTTCAAAGTTTGAGGCTGAGAAAGCTGCGGATTATTTGATGACTCTAGATTTTTCGCTTGAACTTAAAGTTTATCAAGATTTAGATGGCGGATGGTATTTGACCAAGAAAATTTAATATTTTGTAAATTTTAATGATTTTTTAAGCTTTTTATGCTAAACTATATTTATGGATAAAAAAGTTATTGTTTACTCAACAAGCTGGTGTGGATTTTGCTCGGCCGAAAAAGACTGGCTTGAACACAACGGTATAAAATTTGAAGCTAAAGATGTCGAAAATGATTCAGTCGCTCGAGACGAACTACTCGCAAAAATGGGGGGGGAGTTTCGTGGAGTGC
>CALHCA010000047.1 GCA_937930585.1 uncultured bacterium | reverse complement strand
CTTGCTGTATGGCGATAATCATTATAGCGAGAATTGTATTTCGTATTATCAGAAACGCGGACACCGGCCTTATTTCTCTTATAAGGTATCAAAAATGAACCTTAACGGTTTTATTATAGCGATCGACAATAGGGGTAAAGAGCCGTTCCAAATAACGCAAGTTCGCCCGTATTATGAATTATATAATGAAGATAAAAGCCAAAAAATATTCTCATATGGAGGTGATTCGTTACTCGATAATTTCAATTATGATTTTGAAGAAAAAGGCACATATTGGGTCAAAACTCAAATTCAAGCTAAACCGCCGCTTCTCGGATTCGGTCAAAATGTCGAAGTTATTCAGCCTGTTTGGACTAAAGTTTTGATTAACGGTGAATCTTACGAGGTGGCTAACACTTCTTTCGATAAAAACTCAAATATTCGATGTGATGGTGAAATCTGTGATATTCCGGCCTTTGCAAATGATTGTTCTGCATTGAATCGCTCAAATTTTGGTGATTTTGTAAAGTGCAGTTTTAACAAGATTGATACTAAATCTCGAGAAAGATTCGGTGTTCTTTACTCCCCTGTTCGATTTTCGCAAGACATAGTTGGTCGTTTAAGCAATTTAAACACCGTTTCTTGCAATATAAGAATTCATAACTATACTGCTTCTTTCTGTTTTATTCAAGAAAGAACACCTCAATTATACACGGTTATGACTATATTATCTAACGGTGTTGTGTTGTTTGGTTTTTCAATATATGTTTATAAGCAAGCCTTGCATTTCTTTGCTGGTGATGGAGAAGATGACTAATGGATATTTCAGGTTTCATTTCACAAATTCTAACTTCATTTGTACAACCTATGTTTCAAATTATATACTGGATATTTTCATTAATTCCAAAAGTTCCGGATTTTCCTGTTGAAATTTATCAGAATTTCAGAGCTTTTCTCGATTTCGTTTTTTCAAGTAACGGTTTAGGTTTCGTGGGCTGGTTTTTCGGTGGCTGGACTATACCGCTCACGGTTATCTCTATTGGTATAATTATTAGTTTAACAAGAATTGTTTATTTAGTGATTTTGTTCTTTCTTACAAAAATACCTGTTTTTGGATGGAAAAGATGACTTACGCGGATTACATCAAAAAGTCGATTAAACCAGATTTCGGCGTTTTAATCGATGATTATCACGATAGAAAAAATAAAGACTATTTCCGCCCCTCTGGTGTTTCAGTTTATGTCGGTTGGCAAGGTGGAGGCAAAACCCTTTCTGCCGTTTATCACATTGATAAGCTTATGCATATATACCCTAAAGCAAAACTGGTAACAAATATTTTGTTTAACCGTGAATTTATAGATTATGCAGATAGA
This sequence comes from uncultured bacterium, assembly GCA_937930585.1. Lineage (GTDB taxonomy): Bacteria > Patescibacteriota > Saccharimonadia > Saccharimonadales > Saccharimonadaceae > Nanogingivalis. The sequence continues at coordinate 969 of CALHCA010000047.1, read as the reverse complement.
ATTATTGAATTTCAAACGGTCGATGAATTAGCTGAATTACTCGTAAAGACGAACAACAATGAGTTAGGCGTTATTTATTTAATAGATGAGATTCAAACATATTTTAACTCGCTTGAGAGTAAAAATATACCAACGTATATCTTTACTGAGATTTCACAACAACGCAAGCAACGAAAACTCATTATCGGCACTTCTCAATTGTGGGATCGCATGGCCAAACCTTTTCGAGAACAGGCAAATTATGAGATTCACTGTAGAACAATTTTTAATATTTTCACAATTCAAACGGTGATCGATGCACATACATTAAAACTCGATGACAAGACTGGTAGATCGGTCGGCAATATCGTTAAACGAGGTTGGTTTTTCCACAATAGAAGAATTAGAAAACTTTACGACACTTTTCAAAAAGTCGTATCATCTGCAAATCAAATGGATATTTTCGAAAATCGACCAAACTATATAATATCAAAGAAGAAGTAATTTTCACTGCGCGCGATACGCAATGCGTCGCGTGCAGTGATTGGAGGATTTATTATGCTATATGAGCTTAAAATTACACGCAAATTTCAATACACACTTTATCATAACAGAACACCACTTGCACATTATAGAACGAAAAAAGACGCAAAAACTGCACTTTGGATAATTAAAAATAAATTCGATACTTTAGACAAAATTCAAAAACATATGAAAATTTATACAGTTAGCTATCTCAATAACACACATCTATCTGTATATCAATATTGTCAAGATTTTGAGATTAAACAATATTTCAAAATTGAACGAGAACAAATCGCTTAAGTTAAGTGGGGTTCGCCCCGCTTGCGGGGCTCTTGTCAAAGACCACACTTAACGGACACAACACTAATTTAAGGAGATTATTCATATGCAAAATTTAAGGCAAAGAAGCCTTTTTAAAAAGAATTTAAGTAAAATTCATTCAAGTTTTTTAAATAGAATTTATGA
>CALHCA010000046.1 GCA_937930585.1 uncultured bacterium | reverse complement strand
TTCTTACATCCTGTTGAGTTTTATCTGTTGTAGGCTGCGAAGATCTACCAGTTGGGGTCGTAGGAATAACCTGATTGTCTTTTTTTCTTTTTTCTTCTATTTCTCTATTCTTCTTCTCTTGCTCTGCTTCTTTCTTAACTTTATCAGGCGTAACAAAATTACTGTTAGGATTAGTCAAATCGATAGCATTTGCAAAATTATTACTAAAAAAAGAAAAAAATACTAAAAAAATAACTATTAAAACTTTTTTATTTTTCAACCCAACCCAAAAACTTTTCATAATGCTTATATTTAATCACAAAAAAGCAAAAAAATCAATATAGTTATGCTTTTTGCCATAAAAAATAGCCTGCAATTTTGCAAGCTACTTTTCGAAAATTTGCTTTATAGAAAGGTGCGGCTTTTTACCAGCCGCCGCCTCCGCCTCCGCCAGCACCTCCGCCAGAGAATCCGCCGCCTCCGCCAGAACTACTCGAACTTGGCGCAGAATAACTGTTCATCGCACTATTAAAGCTGTTCAAGCTGTTCGAAAACACCATAGCATTAAATGCCGTTGAGCCAACATACCAATCCGGTAGGTAATCTTCATCTTGAAATTGTAATTCAAGCACTTTTGCCCAAGATTTCTCTAACCCAAACAATGCTGCCCAAGGTAAAAGTTTTTCATAAAGTTTTACGCGAGAACCACCAAATTCAGTCTGGAATCTTTCAGAATTCTGCAAGCTTTGCGAGAACTTTAGTCGTTCGCTTTCTGCCACCGAAATATAAAGCTTCAAACCTTCAAGATAATTCTTTGCCTCGAAACCTTTACGAGATAGAATTTTTATATTTGAAATAGTAAATATTAAAATCGAAAGTGCAACGGCTGCAATGAAAGAATATATAGCTATCGTAAACCAAGGTGAAATAGTTGAAATAAAATTAACCAGTATTCCATTTGCAAATAACAATACTACAGATAAAACGATCACTCCGCCGGCAAAAAACTGAGAATTGCTGAAAACTGCTGGCTTTTCTTGAACATAGTAAGAAGTCTTATCAAATGCAGAGTTTAAAACTTCCGAAGAAATATCAGAGGCTTGCATACTACTCATTTGTTTAGATAAATCAATCTCAGTTTTACTTCTGAAAAATGAATTTAATAATGAAAGCATATCTTGATTCAAATTATCTCGATTCAATAGCTGAATTGTATAGCTCTTTTTCTTAACACCCAAAAAGCCCTTTGAAGTTTTTTCAACAATCTGAATATTACCGTTCACTGCAAAAAATAACATTGCAGCAGTAAGTTTTTTATTTGATTTTACTAAATTCCCCGCATCCAAAATATCTAATTCTTCAATTTTTGGCGGCAAATATTGCGGAACAACCGCTTTCGAAACCCTGTTTTCTCTATTAACTGAATTATATTTTAAAATAACCCGAACGGCAAAGAATAGTGTAATTACCGCCAAAATTAATGCCAAAATTCCAAAAATTATTGTGTTTACATCGATGCTACTCGCTTCTGGTTGGGCAAATTTACTATTAAAGTCAATTTCAAATGTTAAATTCTCGCCAGCTTGAACATCTTTTTGCGAGAACTTAAAAATTCCCTCTTCTGGCTTGCGTTCAAAAGTATTGCATATTTCAGTTGATCCTTGCATTCCAGCAAAACATCTCACCGTACCATTAAATTCTTTCAAAACTGATGAATCTAAATTAACTGTTGCAATAACTTCATTAAAAGGCCGCTTCCACTGAGTTCCATTGGTGTTCATAATTAATTTTTGTACACCGCTATCTGTTAATAGTAGATTTCTAAACCGATATTTTAGCTGATAATTATGCCTTCCATAAACGAAACTTCCGCTTTCACCAATTCGAAATACGATATTTCCATCACTTTCATAAGTTGAATATGAAACTTTTTTGCCATCCATTTCAATTTCAGCTTTACCATCAAAAATAGCTTTACCATCAAAAAACCGCGGAATTGCACGCTCGATTCCGTGATTTATCCCATCACGGACAAAATATGTCGAGATATTTTCAGTAATTTCAAGGTTTGTATTTCCTTTTTGGTCGGCACTAAAATTATATTTTGCATCAAACTTTGAAAAAATAATATTATTGTTTAGACGCTGAAGCTCAGCCAATTCCTCGTTACGGTTTCGTCTGCTTCTAGCAAAAGCTTGTTGCTGATTAGAAAAACTGCTAAAAGTAAAACTAAAAGCCAAAACCGCCACTAAAAATAGTGGCATAATTTTAGTGATTTTTCGAATAAAATTATTTTGTAATTTCATTATCAGTTGTTCCTGCATTTTTAAAACTAATTAAATTCTCAGTTGACATTTTTACCATATTCTGCACGGCAACATCTGTATTAAACGCAACATGTGGAGTAATAATAACATTCGGAAAGTTCGCTAAATCGCGATAAACAGCATCCTTAATAATTTTTCCACTCAAATCTTTTCGAATTAGATTCTTTTCATGCTCAAAAACATCAAGACCGGCTGCTGAAACTTTTCCGCTCACCAAAGCATCTCGCAAATCTTTGGAGTTAATGTGTCCACCGCGCGCAGTATTAATAATAACTACGCCATCTTTCATTTTCGAAATACTTTCTGCGTTAATAATATGGCGATTTTCTGGCGTTAAAGGAATATGAAGCGAAATCAAATCGCTTTCTGCAAAAACTTCATCTAAACTTTTATACTCCAAAATATCATGAGCAGCATCATTTTCAAAAGTATCATACGCAATTATTTTTGCGCCGAAAGCTTTAAAAGCCTTCGCAGTTGTTAAACCAATA
>CALHCA010000045.1 GCA_937930585.1 uncultured bacterium | reverse complement strand
TATTGTAAAAATGGCTCTATTAGCTGCTGCAACAATATTCGCTGTTGGTGCTACTACATTTGCAACAATTCCAGCTTACGCTGCCGATTGTAAAGTTACTGGTGGTTTGAAGTCTGCTGATAGCTGTGCTAAAGGTGTTCAAGAAGAAAATGGTGGTCCAACAAGCTTGTTTGATGGCGACTCTCCAATTTTCACGACTGCAATTAATATTATGCTCTTTATAATCGGTATTCTTAGCGTAATTATGCTTATTTATGGTGGTATTCGCTATGTGCTTTCGAGTGGTGATGCTGGTTCCGTTCAAAACGCCAAAAATACAATTATGTATGCTATTATCGGTCTTATTATTGCAATCCTTGCTTACGCAATTGTTAACTTCGTTATTCATTCGATTACTAATAAAGAATAATAAAATAAATAAAAAGACTTCATTTTGTAGAGGTCTTTTTATTTATTCGAAAATTTGTAAATTTTAAAAAATAAACTAATATAATAAAAATCCCGAAGTTTTATGCTTCGAGAATTTTATTTTTCTACAGAACTTTAATTCGTGTTGCTTTAGTTTTAACTTTTGTGAAGCTGATTGTTAAAATTCCATCTTTCAACATTGCTTCGACTTCATCTTCTTTAATTGGAACTGGAAGAGTTAGTGTTCGGCTAAATTCTCCCCAGTAGCATTCTTGTGCATGATGAGCGATAATTCCCTCTTGATCGCCAGGATTTAGACTTCCGCTAATCGTTAAAGTTCCATCTGAAAGTGAAACATCCAAGTCATTTTTATTCACGCCCGCAGTTCGTGCTTTAACAAAAAGCTTATCTTCTGTTTCATAAACATCAACAGCTAATTGACCAGGAAGTTCATTTTCTTCTTCCGCAATTTCAATTTGTTCAGATCCGCTGAAAGCTTCATTTTCTGAAGTCTCCATCAAATCATCCCCAAAATTGAAAGCAGCTTCCAATTCATCATTCAAAAAGCTATCATCATTTTGTCTTCTAGCCATTTTTCCTCCGCATTAAATTTCCTAAATAAGATTAATTTACTTTATTATACCGCACTTTTATTATATAATCAAGAGGTAGAAACGATTTTTTATGAAGAAAAGCATATACGAAATAATTTTGAACTCTTTTGCGCCAGATGATTGCTATTTTTGCCAAAAATTGGGCGAACCTATTTGCGAAAAATGCCTTGAATCAAGGTGTAATTTTGGCAATTCCCTTTCTCGTTCGAATAGTGTTATTTCGAAAGAGTTCTATCTTTCAAAAAGGTCTGGAGAGCTTCAAAAAATAGTTGATGAATTTAAATTCCAAAGTAAGAGGCAAAATGCTTATTATCTTGCAAAACTTTTATCTGATTTTTTACTTTCGAATAGCGAATTTATCAAAAATCATGAAAAATTAGTTTTAATTCCTGTTCCAACACTTTCGAATCATATTCGTGAGCGCGGTTTAGATCATACTGAGCTTTTGGCTCGCCAGCTTACAAAAAATTTGAAAATTGAAAAATCGGCATTGATTAAAAGAATGGCAAAAACTACTCAACGTGGTAAAAATTTTAAAACGCGACAAATTCAGGCAAAGAATAGTTATGAGTTTATAGGAGAAAAGCTTTCGAAAAATAAAATTTATGTAATTCTTGATGATATTCGTACAACTGGCGCAACTTTAAATTCGATTGCAAATCTCCTCCATCAAAACGGTGCGAAAGAAATTTGGGCATTTTATTTGCTTCAACAAGAAAAATAACTTGAGAATTCAAAAAAAATGTGATATAATGGGTATCATCTGGAGAGGTGGCCGAGTGGTTGAAGGCACCGGTCTTGAAAACCGGCATGCGGTAAAACGTATCGAGGGTTCGAATCCCTCCTTCTCCGCCAAAATAGGTAATTCTGCTTAACGGCAGGATTTTCTATTTTAATAGAGATTTTTTGAATTTTAAAATAGCTTATGGTATAATTAAAATATTATGAATTTCGACAATGAAAACCGAAATGGCGTTCCTCGCGTAACGGGTTTGCCTGAATCACAATTTCGAACACCTGAGGCAGGTATTTTTGCGGCTGAAAACCCTAAAGAATCTACCGAGCCGGTTTTTGAAGAGGTTAAACCTTTCGATCCAGAAGAATATACACAAGTTCGTGAAGTTGAAAATAATCAATCACCAGCTGAAAATATTG
>CALHCA010000044.1 GCA_937930585.1 uncultured bacterium | reverse complement strand
CGCACCACAACCAGCTCAACAATCAGAGCCACAAAGCCATTTCGAAAATCCGCCAGATGATTTTAATCAAGATTTAGAAGGAATTAATAACAGTTTTGAACGAATTAGACAAATTAATGAAACTGTTGAGCGTGAAAAGCGAGATCCGAAAGTTAGAATTTCTACCAATCCAGAGAACAATCCTTTTGTAAATAGAAGACATCTCACAGAACGACAATCTGTAAATAAGATTAGCACAGAAATGAAAAGGTTAGTTTCAGAAGGAAAAGATCTTTCGGTAGAAACGCTTGCACGCCAAGCAAACAAACTAGCAGATAAAGAAAAGAAAGCCCAAGAAAATTCGAAAGAGGTCGACTTGGGTGAAAAAGAAGTAGTAATTTCATTGAGGTAATATGAACAATAATCAAGTTAATAATCAACAAAATCAGAGCCAAAACCAAACAAATATAAATGCTCCAGCAAATCCATCTTCAACGCAAAATTCGCTTGAAATCGCCGAACTCCGCGAAGGGATGGTGGTAATGCGCGACGGAAGCTTTCGCGCTGTTATTGCTTGTAAATCAATTAACTTTGATCTTATGAGCTCACGAGAACGCGAGGGTGTGGAATATTCTTATCAAAGTTTTTTAAACGCATTAACTTTTCCAATTCAGATTTTGGTTCGCTCACAACGAGTTGATATTGAACCATATTTAAATAAATTGGCTGAAATTCAAGTAGCGCAAGATAATATGTTGCTTGGCGACTTAATGGAAGATTATATTAACTTTATTGATAGCCTTAGCCGAAGTGCGAATATTATGGATAAATCTTTCTTTATTGTAGTTCCTTATTATCCAAGTGGTGATTTAAATAATTTAAAGGGTTCAGCAAAAGGATTTTTTGGTAAAATTTTTGCAAAACCAGGTGCTCAAATTTCGAAAATCGACCGCAACACTTGGGATAAAGCACGCGAAGAAATTAAAAAACGCGTTGATTCAATTACTGGCGGTCTTTACCAAATGGGAATCAAATCAGTTCAATTAAATACTAAAGAGCTTGGCGAACTTTATTACAATGTTTACAACCCAGATACAGCCGTTTATGAACCTTTAGGTGATTTTCGTGATACGGCAAGTTTATTCGTTCGAAAAGCTGAAGGCGAGCGACCAGATCAAGGAGGATTTTAATTATGGCAAAGAAAAAAGACGCGGTTGATATTGCAGCCCAACAACGAGCACAAGAACAAGCCGAAGTTGAACAAGCATTTTTAACTGGTATTAACACTTTGCGAGATTTAATCGCACCTTCAAGTCTTGAATTCCACTCAGGATATTTTCGACTTGGCACAAAATATGGTCAAACAATTTATGTTTACGGTTATCCCCGTCAGCTTTATACGGGATGGGCTTCACCAATTTTAAATGCTGATGAAGTTTTAGATGTTTCAATGTTTATTTATCCTGTTGAAACTGAAATTGTCATGAAAAACCTTCGTCGAAAAGTTACTCAGCTTGAAGCCGATCTTTCGATCAATAACGAAAAAGGTAGAACCCGAGATCCAGCGCTCGAAGCTGCTTTGAACGATGCCGAAGAGCTCCGAGATCAATTACAACTTGGTGCTGAAAAATTCTTCCGTTTTGGCTTATATTTAACAATTTACGCCGACAGTCTTGATGAGCTTAATTTTGTTCGAAGCAAAGTTGAAACAATGCTTGGCCAGCAAATGCTGTTTTCTAAAGTTGCGTCAAGCCAACAGGAACAAGGTTTAAAATCTGCTGTTCCACAACTTTCCGACCAACTTCAAATTCGTCGAAATATGAACACAGGCGCAATTTCAACTTCATTTCCATTCACTTCTGCCGATTTAACCCAAGAAAACGGTGTTCTTTATGGTGTAAATATGCACAATAATGGACTCGTAATTTTCGACCGCTATACACTCGAAAATGCAAATATGGTAGTTTTCGCAAAATCTGGTGCTGGTAAATCTTTCACGGTGAAGCTTGAAGCTCTTCGAACAATGATGATGGGCGCAGAAGTCTTAATTATTGACCCAGAAAATGAATATCAAAAATTGAGCGATGCTGTTGGCGGAAGCTATATTCGCCTCAGTTTAAACTCAGACGTTCGAATCAATCCTTTCGATTTACCACACGTTATTGATGCCGAAGAAGCAGATAACGCGCTTCGTGCAAATATCGTAACGCTTCACGGTCTATTTCGTTTAATGCTTGGTGGAACTAGTGCAGGGCAATCAATCGGGCTTTCACCAAACGAAGAAGCTGACCTCGACCAAGCAATTATCGATACTTATGCTCGAGCTGGAATCACTTCAGATCCGCTCACACATAATTCAACTCCACCAACAATTCATAACCTTTATGATACCTTAGTTCATATGGATGGTAGTGGCCCAAGCTTAGCACAACGCCTTCGAAAATACACAACTGGAACTTTCGCAGGAATTTTCTCGCAACAATCAAATATTGATATCAATAACTCGATGGTGGTGTTTAACATTCGCGACCTTGAAGATGAACTTCGCCCAGTTGCAATGTATATTGTGCTTTCACACATCTGGAATATTGTGCGTTCTGAGCAGAAAAAACGAATGCTTATCGTGGATGAAGCTTGGCAGTTAATGAAATATGACGATTCAGCAAACTTCTTGTTTAGCTTGGCAAAACGCGCCCGAAAATACTACCTTGGGCTTACTACAATTTCGCAAGACGTTGAAGACTTTATGGGCTCAAAAATGGGCCGAGCAATTGTTTCAAACAGCTCAATGCAGCTACTATTAAAGCAATCTTCGAGTGCGGTTGATGTTTTGAGCGATGTCTTTAAGTTGACTGAAGAAGAACGAAAGCGACTTTCGAACTTTCCAGTTGGACAAGGATTGTTCTTTGCTGGACAAAATCACGTTCATATTCAAATTATCGCCAGCGACACCGAGCATCAACTTATTTCAACCAGCCCAAATAGTTCAAAAAATCGCCAGGGCGATAATATGATGACGAACGGTTACGCCGATCCGAATGAATTATTTTAAGCTTGAAGCACAAGCGTAAATGTGGTAAAATTAATTTATAAATTATAGAGTTTTAGGAATAAAATGGGAGCAGCTAGAGATTTCGAAAGGGATGAAAATCTTGATTTTAGCGACTTGAGTGATTCGAATCAATCTGCGCTTGAACGAGGAAAAAGCAGATGGGGAAACGCTGAAGTTATTCGCGGTAACGACGGTTATAATCCGTCTGCTTTAGCGAGTGCTGAAAATTCTTCAACTTCTGTTGCTTCAAATTCTGAAATTAGTGATTCTGAAACACTTTCGAAAGATCAAGAACCCACTCAATCTGGTGGCTGGCAAAATAATGTGAGTGGCGGTGGAACTCATAAATCTCGAAATGCAGCAAATTCAGCAGGAGGCGGTTGGAAAAACCTTGCGAAATCATTCATTAAGAACAAAGGAGCAATGGCGGCGATCGGTAGCCTTATTGGTGGTGCTGGCGCATTTATTTTTGTAATTTCAACAGGAATTATTTCACTTATTCAGGTTCATATTGAGGAAATTGTTACCGAGAAAAACAACTCTCCCGCTACGAGTATGAATAATCGCTCTGTTAAAGTAATGAAGTTAAAAATAGAAGGCACAAATTGTAAGCCAGCTGGCTTAGTTTGCCGAATGTCGAAAGTAACAGACCGAAACATTAAAAATCTTGAAAAAGCTGGTTTTAAAGTTGATTTAGATGAGAAGGAAAGCTTATTTGGAAGAAAGAAAATTTCAAAGCTGACCTACATTAAAGATGGGAGAAATATTGAAATAAATAATTCTTCTAAGGATATTAAAAATATTTTAACTAAAAACCCAGATGTACGGCAGGCTTTTCGCCGCAGTTTTAGTGGGCGTTTTGCATCTTTTCTAGATAAATCTTGGCAGAAGCTCAAAGGTTGGTTTAATCTTATAAAAATTAAAAGAGACAATAAAGGTAAAACTGAGGAAGAAATTGATGACGATATAAAGAAAACAGCTAATAACCACAGTAAAGATGAAGAAATTGATTCTAAAAGATTACCAGATGATAAAGATGATGTCGATGACAAAGGCAGAAATAAAGCACAAAAAGGCGATAACGGAACTAGGAAAGTTAAAGAAAAACTAAAAACCTACAAAGATAAACTTAAAAAAGGCGCAAGAAGTATATCTGAAAAAGCAGCCATGGGACTAGAAATGCTTGAAGGAGCAAGTAGTGCTTTAAATGGTTTAAATGCAGTTGATAAAGTTTGTGGAGTTTACGCATTAGTATCAATGGGATGGAGTGTTGCTAAGATAGCTAAGGTTGAAGTATTAGCTCAATTTGGTTTATCTTTTCTATCAATGGCTTCAAAAATTAAAGCTGGCGAAGCAACCCAGCAAGAAGTTACATCACAAGGCAATAATTTAATGGGGATTGCCAACAGAAAAGATTCTCAAGAAAATAAAAATCCTGACAGTAAAAATTCTAACACTTCAAGGCTAAAAAACGCTTTTGCTTTTTTTGCAGATTCTACATCAAATAATGATCACATCAAAAGTGCCACTGAGTCGCAAGGTTGGCGAGCAGTAGCTTATGATGATCGTATTTCGAAACTAGATGATTCAGCAAAGGATTACCAGGTTGGAATTACCGGATGGTTTGCGAGTTTAATGAACACATTAACTACAGGAATGGTAGGCTGGTTTATACGACAAAGCTGTAAAGTCGCAGGTATAGTTACTGCGGCAATAGGTGTAGCACAGGTAGCATTAACAATACTTAAATGTATGGGAACTGGCTTTTTTGGTTGTATTGGTGATGTAGTGAAAGTAGCAATATGGGCAGTAGCATTAGGATTAGCTCTTTCTGCTGCTGCAGAGATACTAAAAAATCAAGCCATGGGTGCAATTTCGAAATATGTAAGTGAAGGTTTAACTGGCACAATATTAAATGACTCAACAACTGGCGAGAACTTTGGAAACGCTATAATGTCAGGGTCTGCGGCGTTAATGTCGAAGAATTCAATGGCTGGAAGTGGTGGCGTTTTAACTAAATCTCAAGCAGTTGCATTTCGTCAAGAAACCGACCGTCAAATTGCTGAAAATGCTGAAGACATTCGAAAAACTCACAGTCCATTTGATCCAACTACACGACATACTTTCTTAGGTTCGATTGTAAGTAATATGATGCCCTATGTTGGAACTTTGGGCTCAATTAAAGGTTTATTGCCATCAATAATTGGTGGAGCACAGAGGTCATTCGCATCAATTACACCAGGAGCAAGCGCAGCCAATAGTGCAAACTTTGCAGCCAATATGGAAACTTGTGAAGATAAATCAATCACAGATACTGGTGCTGCAACCGATATTTTTTGTAATGTTTATACTGGTATTGATATGAGTATTGCCGAAACTGACACTGAAGAAGTTGTTGATAAACTCAAAGGATGGGGTGATATTGTAGAAAAAGAAAATAGTAGCGAAACAAATAATCTACTAGATACCTTTACAATGAGTGGTGAAATGAAAAAATATGATAAATATTGCTTCAACAGAAAATCACCAATTGGAACATCAGAAGATGACGATGATGAAACTCGTGGTGGAATCTGTAACACTGAAAAAAATCCTAAAGCAAACTGGTATGCACTATTTTTAACCGACCTTCGAACAGAAATGGGGATGAATGAAGAATTTAAACCAGATTCAAGTGGAGGAAGTTATGGAAATAATAGCTCATCTAATTCAAAAGGTGGAATAGACTCAGAACTATCAAAATTGAGTGGTGAATTTATTTGGCCACTTAAAAATACTAAAGTTAAAAATGGACAAATCCAAGGAGTATCAGATGGTCAAGGCTTCAACACACCAGTTCGACAAAACCACCCAGCTATTGATTTCGCTAATGAAGAAAAAGGATGGACACACGGAACACAAGTATATTCTGTAGCTGATGGTGAGGTTGTTAATGGCGGTTTTGATGTGGCTCCATATAATGGATGCATATACGGAACAGCCGACATGATGGGTGGTCCACATGCCGTAATCATTAAACATAAAGGAGATGTATATTCTTTCTATTGGCACATGGATTCACACTCAGTTAAAACTGGAGAGAAAGTTAAGAAAGGTCAGGCTATTGGTACTATAGGAAATTACGGTTGTTCATATGGGGCACACTTACATTTTGAACTTTCGAAAGGTTCCGCAATACCATCAACATCGGCATCTTTCTACCCACCAGATCTAATTAAACAGGACACATAATGTATAAAAAAATATCATCAATTATTTTAATCTCATTGATTCTAGCTTCTACTCTTTCAAATATTGCAAGAGCTGAATTTAATGAACGTTTTTATAAGCTGAATGATATAATCTATTATGATGCAGGTGAGGATTGTGCTCCAGCATCTAGCGGTAATATGGCAGATATAAATCTTGAAGGTAACGATAATGCTGAAAAAATTTGGAACTTTTTTAAATCAAAAGGTTTAACGGATGAACAAACTGCTGGTGTTATGGGAAGTCTCTGGGGTGAATCTAACCATTTTCAACCAGATTTAGTTGAAGCTGGAAGTGGAATTGGTTATGGTATTGCCCAGTGGTCATTCGGGCGACGAACGAACCTCGAAAATTATGCTAAAGAAAAAGGTAAACCAGCGTCTGATCTTGGTGTTCAGCTAAATTTCTTATGGCAAGAATTAGAAGGTCCAGAGAATAGAGCTCTTAATATGGTAAAGTCAGCATCAACAGTTCGAGAAGCTACTATAGCTTGGACTAATGGTTTCGAAAGACCAAGAGAAGACTTACGAGCAGGTCGTATCGCTGAAGGTGAGGAAGTTGGAAATAAAATGCTTTCACAATTCGCAGGAAAAGGTTCTGGCGGTAGAGGAAAGGCTTCAGGGCCTATAACTTTCATTGGAGATTCAATTACAGTTGGTGTTCAAGACAAATTATCATCAACCTTCAGTGGTTCAAATGTATCTGCAACAGTTGGTGATTCAATTGCTGCTGCAACATCAAAATTACCAAATACAATTCATGATACGGTCGTTATTAACTTAGGAACTAACGATAACTTTGATGAAAATGCCGCAGAAGCTTTAGTCGGCAAGCTTAAAGGTAAGAAGATTTATTGGGTAAATAACTTTTCGAAAAACCAAAATGTTGACTATAATATAGTAAACCAAAAACTTTCAGCTTTCGCATCTAGACATAGCGAAGTAAAGATCCTAGATTGGAAGAGTTATGTTGAAAAAAATGGCGGTAGAGATAAACTTTATGCAGCAGATGGAGTTCATCATAGCGCAGAAGGTCAGGAAGCTTATGTAAAATTCCTTAAAGACGAAATCGCAAACGATGGAAACAGCTCTTCGAATTCATCAGGAAGTTGTAGCTCATCTTCAGGAGGAAAACTTGGAAATGCAACAATCGTAGATAGAGCAATGGAACTCGCCCGCCCAGAATCAGAAAAAGCAGCCGCTTATGCCGGCGAGGTGACAGATAAACAGATGGAAGCTTTGCGTGCAACTGGATTAATTAATTACGGTGAACCATATGTTCAAAAAGGTATGAGTTGTGATGCTTTTGTTTCCATGGTTATGAGTACAACTGTTGATCCAGAATATGCTAAACATTGTTGTGGTGTTGCAAATCTTGTTCAATATATGCGTAGCAACCCAGATAAATATGAGAAAATCCCTTATAACGGAAGTACAAGCAACATGAAGCCAGGTGATATTATATCATCAGGAACTGGTGGTGGACCTGCAGCTCATATAGAATTCTATGTTCAAGTTAATGGTGAAGATAAAGTCGCAAATGCTGGACATAGCAGAACAACTGGTGTTATTGAACCAATGAATCTTCAAATTATGGAAAGTCTTGGTGAAGTTGAAGTTTGGCGATGGAAAGGTTAAAATATGCAAAATATTGATAATTATACTAAAGTTAAAATTTATTCTGTTCTAGCCATTTTTGGAATACTATCGTTAGTAATTATAAGCTGGTGGATTTGGTCTGATATTTATTGCGGTAAATTATTACTCAGCATCGCGCCAGAAAGTTCAAATATAACAATTAACGGCAAAAAAATCCAAAACGGAACTCATACAATGACACCAGGCAAATATAAAGTTGAAGTATTAAAGGACGGTTTCGAAAGCGCCTCAAAAGAGTTCGAAATTAAATCTGGTCAAAAAATAAATATTTCATTAGCTTTAGCCCAAAATGATCCAAATGGAACTTGGTATAATGAACATGAAAAAGACGATATAATTAGAAGTGGCGCTGGTTATGCAAAAATAACAGAAACAATGAAGAGATTGACCGAAAAACACCCTATAGTTAAACATTTACCATACACAAACGCAACAAAAACATCATTACCTACAGGATTTTCAATAACTTACAATCTGGATACAAAAGATAAAACAGAAGTTAAAGATATATCGGTTAGAATATTCAGTAAATGTAGTAGCTCAAACTATGATTTTTACAAAGATTTAGCAACAAATTGGCTTGAATCTAAAGAAAAGAATATTTTCAAAAAATATAAAGTTGATTTTATAGATCCAACTTGTAGTCTTCATTAATAATTTTTACTTAAATAACCTCCACTATTCCAGCGAGGTTATTTTACAATCTTCAACTTTAATTTCATTTGTTGAAGTAATAATTGTTTGATATTTCGAAAAATGCTTAGTTAATAGTTTTTGTCGATCATCATCAAGTTCAGAAAAAACATCATCTAAAAGAACAATTGGTCTTTTAGAAGTTAAATCAGCTAAAATATCAGTTTCAATAAATTTCAGAGCTAAAACTAAACTTCTATTTTCACCCCGACTCGCTACATTTTGCGCTGGCTTTTTATTAAAAATAAATTGAATATCATGCTTGTGCGGTCCAAAATTAGTGTAGCCCAAAATCTTATCACGTTCAATATTTTCACTTAAAATAGCTAAAATTTCATTTTTCGAAATCTTTTCACCTAAATAATCAATTTTAATTTCATCCTTGGCACCCGAAATCTCAAAATAAACTTCCTCAATTTTTGAGTTCAAAAGCTCTAAAAAATCTTGTCTTTTAGAAATTATTTCTGCACCATATTCCGCCAGCATCAAGTTCCAAGGAAAAAGCTCATCCTTCGAAACATTATCACGTTTTAAAAGAATATTTCGTTGTTTTAAAGCTTTATTATATCTAGTAAGTGCCAGCTGAAAACTGGGGAAGATTTGTGAAAGAAAATAATCTAAAAAGTTCCTTCGTCGTGCTGGTGAGCCAGTTAAAAGTTGTAAGTCATCTGGTTCGAAAAGTACCACAGGAATGCGTAAATTAGCACTCAAACGTGCTTTTTTATTTCCATCAATTAGGAACTGTTTTTTTGATTTTTGAACGGTATCGTTAAAAATGATCGTTCTTAACGAATCTTTCGAATCTTTTAAATCAATTCGAAACCAACTTGAACCATCATTTCTTAAAATTTCTTTATCACTCGAACGAAAGCTCGTGCCTTGCAGTGCAAAATAAATTGCTTCAAGAAGGGAAGTTTTTCCACTACCATTAGAGCCAGAAATAAGAGTTGATTTTTCACCAATTTCTAAAATAAAATCAGAATGTGTTCGAAAATTCTGAACTCTCAGAGTTTTTAAAATCATTTAAATCCTAACTTTTCAGTGGCATCACGATATGAATATAATCATCGCTTTCAGTACTTTTAAAAACTGTTGGCGCAAGTTTTCCAGAAAATCCAAAAGAAACTTCGGGCGATTTAATTGCCGATAAAGCTTGCTTAATATAATTAACATTTAAGGTAACTTCGCCACCACCAGTAATCTCGGCTTCAGTTTCAGATGTACTTTCGCCAATTTCACTCGCAATTGTATGAATTGATAATTTCGAAGTTTCTTCATCAGCTCGTAAAGTAATGCTTCCACCAGAATCTCTCGTAAAAACCTCAGCAACTTTAATTGTTTGCATAAAATCAGCCCGTTTCATTTTCAAAACAGTTTCAGTTGATTCTGGGATTAATCGCCGATATTCAACATATTTTCCATCAATTAAATTGCTCACAATCAGAATTTCGCCAACCATAAATTGAATTTGATTGTCATTGATCAGGATTTCAATTTCATCAAGTTTTTCAGGAATTACGCCTGAAACCTTTTTTAGAACATTACTTGGCACCAGCGATTCAAATTCTTGGTCCGTTTCGAAAAGCTTGCGTTCACTTAAACGATATCCATCAGTCGCTGCCATATAAATATTATTCTCAAAAGTATGAAGAAAAACTCCAGTTAAGATTGGTCGGGAAGTATCATTACTTACCGTATCAACTTGGCTAACAGACTCTTTAAAAATATCAGAGCCAATAAAGAATCTTGCAATTGGTTCATCAATAGTTGGTATTTCAGGGAATTCTTCAGCTAAACTACCATTAATTTTTGATTTATAATTTCCACTTTCTATTGAAATATTCCCACCATTAACTTTAAAAGAAACTTCGCTATTTGAAGGTAAACTATCAATAAAACTTTTTGTTAGTTTTTCTGGCATTAAAATGGAACCTGTTTTTTCAATTCTTGCACTAATTTTTTGTGAAATTGCAATTTCTAAATTTGTAGCAGCAACTAGAAGTCTTGAACCATCTGTTTGAAAAAGAATATATTCAGAACTTGGCAAGCTAGTTTTACTACTTGCAATTCCTGAGATATTATTGAGTGCTTTAGATAAATCATCTTTTTTAACAGTCAGTTCCATAAAAATTTAAATCCTTTTTCTTAAAAAGTGGTAATTATAATAATAGGTATTGTGGAAACTGTGGAAAACCAAGCTTTCACTACTTAAAATTATACCATTTTTTGTGTGGAAAATCAAAGTAAAACTTTCTGAAAAACTTTGTGGAAAAATAACAGCTTTTCCATAATTTTGAGATTTCGAAAATATACACAACCAACCTGTGTAAAACTTCGGTGATTTTTTCGGCAAGATTTAAATAACTTTCACTCAACAAATTAGCTATTTTTCCACAGGCTTTCAACATTTTATTAAAATATTATAGAAATAATGTCAAACATAATAAAGAAATAAAAATAATATTTTGCAAGCTGGGTGGAGGGA
>CALHCA010000043.1 GCA_937930585.1 uncultured bacterium | reverse complement strand
TGCAATGCCTGCGGCCAAACTGGAAGAGTAAAAGAATGACTTTTAGAAAGGAACACTTTTTTAAAAAGTATTACAAATAATATAATAATCTATCAAGACTCCAATAAAATCAATAAAATAATTTGTAATATTTTTTGTTAAGCCGCAATTTGCGGCTCTTTTAATTTTCGAAAAATTATGTTAAAATAGTTAAACCGATTAAAATCTATAAACTATAAAAACGAAAGGAATTATGCTAAAATTTATTTTTAAATTTGCTAAAAAATATTGGCTAAGTTTAGCTCTTATGCTTATTTTTACGGTTCTTTCGGCAAAAATTAATCTTGATTTGCCACAATATACCGCAAAAATTATTACTGAAGGAGTATCCATGAAAAATATGGAAGCTATTTATTCAAACGGCTTTCATATGATTGGGCTTTCTCTTTTGAGTGGCGCTTTAATGCTGGCGGGAATTTTCTTCGCGAGCCGTTCAGCTGGGGCGATGGCGCGAGATATTCGCCATGCAACTTTCGAAAAAATTGAAAACTTTTCGATGAACGAGTTTGGTAAATTCTCGGTTTCGAGTCTTACAACACGAATTACGAATGATGTACGGCAATTTCAACAAACTTTCACAATGAATATGCGAATGGGAATTTATGCCCCAATTGTTGGTGTTGGTGCGATTATTAACACTTTAGCTATTTCTAGTTCGATGAGCTGGATTATGGTTGTGACGATTTTCTCTATCATTGCTTTGACTACGGTTATTGGTATTTTTGCCGTTCCAAAATTAAAGATTTTTCAAACGAAACTAGATAAATTAAATATGCAAACTCGCCAAACAATTACTGGTTTGCGTGTAATTCGTGCTTATAGAAAAGAAAAGGTTGAAGAAGAAAAATTTGATGAAATTAACGCTGAAATGCTCAAAATGAATATCTGTTTCGAAAGGATTTTTGGACTGATTTCACCGTATATGACGATGGTTTCAGGGCTTGGGCTTGTAGCAGTTGCTTGGATTGGTTCATATTTTGTAAAATCTGGTGAAATTTCAATCGGTGATGTAACTTCCCTCACTCAATATCTTGCTCAAGTTACTTTTGCTTTTATTATGCTTTCGATAATTTCTATGTCAGTTCCACGAATGAATGTTGCGATTAAGCGTTTGAGTGAAGTTCTTGATGAAGAGATTTCAGTGAAAGATAAAACTAAAACGCAAAAATTGCCAAAAACTTTCGATTTAACTTTCGAAAATGTTAGTTTTTCGTATCCAGATTCTGAAGAAGCTGTTCTTGAAAGTATCAATTTTTCAGTAAAGCAAGGCGAAACTATTGCTGTAATTGGCGGAACTGGTTCAGGTAAATCTACAATTGCAAAATTAATTCCACGATTTTATGATGTTTCGAAAGGAAAAATTAAACTAGGCGGCGTGGATATTCGCAATTTAAAACAAAGCGAACTTCACGATTTAATTGGTTATGTTCCGCAAAAAGCAAACCTTTTCTCTGGAAATATCCGTGAAAATATTAATTATGGTTCTTCGAAAAACTTGAGCGATGAAGAGATTATTGAAGCTTTAAAAATCGCTCAAGCTTGGGATTTTGTGCAGAAATTGCCTGAAGATTTAAGCGAGAAAGTTTCGCAAGGTGGTAAAAATTTTTCTGGTGGCCAAAAACAACGGCTTTCAATTGCTCGGGCGATTGCTTCGAAAGCTCCAATTTTAATTTTCGACGATAGCTTTTCGGCGCTCGATTATAAAACTGACGCTAAACTTCGTGCTGAACTTGCTATAAAAACTAAATTGCAAACTAAGTTTATCGTGGCGCAACGCGTAACTTCAATCATGCAAGCCGATAAAATTATTGTTTTAGATGGCGGAAAGATTGTTGGAATTGGTACACATGGCGAACTTCTTGAAAATAACGAAATTTACCGCGAAATTGCATCTTCGCAGCTTTCTGATGAAGAAATCGAAGCGCAAATTAGGGATTTTGAAAAGCAAAAATCTACTCTTAAAACTAAAAAAGAGGCTAAAAAAGCCATTTCCGTTTCGAGAAAAACAGCTAAAAAAAGTTTAAAACAAGCAGTTGCGAAAAAATCTAAGAAAGGAGTAAAATAATGTCGAAAAATCAAAAAAGCAAACTTTCATTAAAAACAATTTGGCGACTTTTGCGATATTTTGTGCCTTTTAAAATTTCTGTCATGTTTTTTGCAATTGTGGTAATTTTAAGCTCAATTTCGGCAATTATTGGGCCGCAAATTGTGGGCGAGATGATCAATTTAATTACTAAAAATTTCGAAATTCGTGCCGGTACTGTTCATTTTAATCCTGATTTTTCGAAAATTGCCGAATTTGGCTTTTTATTAACCGCAATTTATGTTGGTTCGGGAGTTTTTGGCTATGCTCAAAACTGGATTATGGGACAGATGGTGCAAAAAATTGTTTTCAAATTGCGTGATGACTCTTCGAAAAAGATTGCTCGTTTGCCGCTTGCGTATTTCGATAAGCATAAAACTGGTGATACAGTTTCAATTATCACGAACGACATTGAGACGCTCAGCAACAGTTTAAGCGAGAGCTTAAATCAGCTTTCGTATTCAATAATTACAATTATTGGCGTGACTGTTATGATGATTTCAATTAGTTGGCAAATGAGTTTGATTGCTATTGCGACTGGAATAATTTCAGTTGGAGTTATCATGATTATTTCGAAATTTAGCCAAGTTTATTTTACGGATTTACAAAAACTGACATCAAGTTTAACTGCCCATACCGAGGAGATGCTTTCTTTGCACGAAGTTATCAAAGTTTACAATGGCGAAAAATCATCAGTTGAAGATTTTAGAAAAATCAATGATAAAATGTATATTTCATCTTGGAAATCGCAGTTCTTTGGTGGTCTTCTCTATCCGATTATGGGTTTCATTAATAATCTCTCAACTTTAACTGTTGTGGTAATTGGTGGTGTTCGTGCATTGAATGGTCAGATGACGATTGGTGAAATTACTGCTTTTATGCAATATATGAGCCGATTTACGCAACCGATTTCGAATATTGCAAATTCAATGACGAGTATTCAAACGACAGTTGCAGCTTGTGAACGAATTTTTGGCTTTCTTGACGCTGAAGAAGAGACTTTCGTTGAGATTTCGAAAACTTTACCAAAAGAAATTAAAGGTTCTGTGGAGTTTTCGAAAGTTAATTTCTCGTATTCAAAAAATAAGCCAATCATTACGAATTTCAGTACAAAAATTGCGCCACGCTCAAATGTGGCGATCGTTGGCCCAACTGGCGCTGGAAAAACTACGCTGGTGAATCTATTGATGCGATTTTATGATATTGATAGTGGAAAAATCACAATTGACGGAATTGATACTTCAAAAATGTCGCGGCATGATGTTCGCTCCCTTTTTGGAATGGTTCTTCAAGATACGTGGTTGTTTAACGGCACGATTGCTGAAAACTTGGCTTATGGAAAACCT
>CALHCA010000042.1 GCA_937930585.1 uncultured bacterium | reverse complement strand
GCTATAAAATTGATGGCAAAAAAGTTGATTTTTTATGTGCAGAAAATATGAAGTGCGAAGAAAAAAATGCACCAGAAATTACTAAAGATAATATTTTAACTCGTAATTTTAATAAAGATATTTTTGAAATTTCGCAAAAAAAAGTGATTTTTAGTTCTGGTGGATTAGCTGAAATTGAAGAAGATTTTTGTGAAAATTTACAAATTAGCGAAGTTTTAATTAATTCAAATGAGCAGTTTTTAGAGTTAAAAAATACTAAAAATCAAAAAATTTCACTTAAAAAATGTGGGATTGAAATTTATGTGGGAAATAATAAAGAGCCACAAAAAATAAACTTTAAAGATATAGAGATTTTACCGAATGATTTTTTAACAATTAATTTTAATAGTGAAAATAGTTTTAAATTTTCGAAAACTGGCAATAATAAAATTATTCTTTTAAATTCAAAAAAACAAGAAATTCAAAGTGTTGAATTGAAGGGCTCAAAGAAGAATTTAAGCTGGATTTTTGATGGAGAAGAATGGAAACAAAGCTTTAAAATAACAAAAAATAGTGAAAATATTTTTCAAGTTTGTGAAGATGGATTCTTTTTGAATACTGAAAATCATTGTGAAAAAAATAAAAAAACTTGCCAAGCAGGATATTTTTTAAACGAAGAAACTGATCGCTGTAATAAGATTAAAGAAGAAAATCAAGAAAAAAAATGTGAAAATGGTTATTTCTTAAATCTTGAAACGAATCGATGCAATAAAATTTTGGTAGAAAAAGCTATATTAGAATGTCGTGAAGGTTATGAACGTAATTTAGAAACTAACAGATGTCGAAAAATTTCGAGTGTAATAGTTTCGAAAAAAGATGTTTTATGTGCCCCAGGATATACACGAAATCCTGAAACAAATCGTTGTAGAAAAAATAGTAATGAAGTTAAAAAAGAATTAGCGCCTTGTAAAGATGGTTATGAGAGAAATGAAGAGACGAACCGTTGCAGAAAAGTTGTAAAAAATGGTGGTGCTAGTGATGATGTGAAAAAAGACGAAGAAAAATCTAAGCAAGCTGAATTTACTGGTTGGTGGATCATTATTGCCGTAGTTTTAGTATTCTTATCAATTTTATTTTTCGAATTTCGAAAAGAGATCTTTGCGAAATTTTCAAAAGGTAAAAAATGGAAAAGCGGCGAATTCTAGGAATTGACCCCGGAACTGGAATTTTGGGGTTCGGTGTTGTAGATTGCCAGATTGGTAAGCCTTTAAAAATGGTGACTGGTGGTGTTATTTCAACTCCGGCTCATACACCAATT
>CALHCA010000041.1 GCA_937930585.1 uncultured bacterium | reverse complement strand
AATAAAGAAGGCAAACCGAAATCAACTTGGGCAAAAATGCCAATCGTAATGCTAACTAAATGTGCTGAAGCTAATGCAATTCGCCAAGCCTTCGATATTTCTGGAATCTATATCGAAGAAGAAATTTCGCGCGAAGATGAGCAAATTATTAACCAAACCGAGGAGAAAATCAATGAATAGAGTTGATCACTTAAGCTACTCCGCTCTTGTGACCTTCCTACGAAATCAGGTGGAGTTTCAAAAGCGTTACATTGCGAAGGTCTACGATAATCCTTCAAGCCCATCAATGGTAGTCGGTAAAGCTTTTCATAAAGCGCTCGAAATTTACTACAAAGGCGGAACTTTTGACGAAGCTGCAGCTGCTGGGCTTGATGAAATAAATTCAACCAGCGATTATGAAATCGACTACGGAAAAACTGGCAGCCGTGAAAAAATGATTAAAGAATTTAACGATTCACTCAATATTTATTTTGAGGAAGCACCAAAATTCGAAGTTATCGATGCTGAAAAACGGCTCGAAGCTGAGATTTCGAAAGTGCCAATGGTTGGAATCATCGACCTAATTATTAAAGGCTCGAGCGAAGATAAAATTAAGCTTAAAGACTACAAAACAGTTTCATTTTACTCTTCTGCTACTAATGATCCACTTGATCCGGAGTATCAGGAGAACTACAAATATCTACTTCAGGGCTCAATTTATCTAGTTTTGGCTGAAAAAGTTCTTAAAAAAGAAATTGAAAGCGTTGGATTCATTGAGATTAAGAAGACTAAGAATCGAGATGGCTCGCCTCAAATTCGCGAGTTCGAATATTCTCGTGATGATTTACTCGAGTTCTTGCCAACCACTGAAAAACTCATCACGAACGTTTTCGACTATGTTAACAACGATAATGCTAAATTCTTCCCTAACCCAAGCGATATTTTAAACGGACAAGAATCAATGGAGGTTCTTGCGAATATCGAAACTGGATTTGATAAAGCTAAGATTAAGCGCAAGATGAACGTGGCGGAAAAATTCAGCGAGAAGAATACAACTGTTGATTTACTCGAAACAGACGGCGAAACTAATGAGAATTTGATTATTAAAAAGTTCTTAGAGTTCGGAATTGGTGGCGCAATTGGCGAAACCTTCACTGGTGCAAGCGTAATTCGCTACACTTTTCGACCAAATCGTGGCGTGGCAATGAAAAATATCGGCTCACGCGCTGATGACCTCGCAATCGCTCTTCAAGCTAAATCAGTTCGAGTGCTTGCGCCAATTTACGGCACAAACCTAATCGGTGTAGAAATTCCAAACCCTGAACGAAAGATTCTAAATTTCGACGATTCTCTGCTCAAAAAAGGCACTTACGAAATTCCGCTCGGCCAAGACATTTTCGGCGAAACTCACTACGGAGACCTCACCAAAATGCCTCGCCTTTTGATCGCTGGACAGACTGGCTCTGGTAAATCGGTAATGCTAAATGTAATTCTCGAATCGCTCACTAAACAGCTTTCGACAGATGAACTACAGCTCGTTTTAATTGATCCAAAACAAGTCGAACTTGGATTTTATGAAGATAGTAAGCATTTAATGAAACCGATCATTACTAATCCAATTCATGCACAAGAAACACTTGCGGATTTAGTGGAAGTAATGGAATCTCGC
>CALHCA010000040.1 GCA_937930585.1 uncultured bacterium | reverse complement strand
GGCGCAGCGGATTCGTTTGGCGACGCAGATCGGTTCAGGGCTTCAAGGCGTGATTTATGTTTTAGATGAGCCTTCAATTGGCCTTCATCAGCGAGATAACGACAAACTAATTGCGACGCTAAAAAATCTCCGTGATTTAAATAATACGGTGCTAGTTGTTGAGCATGATGAAGATACGATTCGGGCGGCAGATTGGTTAGTTGATGTTGGTCCTGGCGCTGGCGTAAATGGTGGAATGATTGTGGCTTCAGGCACACCTGAAGAGGTTTCGAAAAATCCCAAATCTTTAACGGGGCAATTTTTGAGTGGCGAAGATAAAATTCAAACACCAAAAAAGCGCCGAAAAATTCAGAAAAATGAAAAATTATTGATTAAAAATGCGCGCGAAAATAACCTGAAAAATATCGACGTTGAAATTCCGTTGGGCGTAATGACGGTAGTTTCGGGGGTTTCGGGTAGCGGAAAATCTACCTTAGTGAATGAAATTTTAAGTAAAGAATTGTTATCACGAAAGCACCGCGCGCAAGAAGTTCCTGGTGCGCATGATGAAATTTTAGGTTTGGAAAAACTTGATAAAGCAATTGTGATTGATCAGAGCGCAATTGGTCGCACGCCGCGTTCGAATCCAGCAACTTACACGGGCGTTTTCACTCAAATTCGTGAACTTTTTGCTGGCACGCCTGAAGCAAATATCCGTGGATATAAAGCTGGTCGATTTAGCTTTAACGTTAAAGGTGGCCGCTGTGAGAATTGTCAGGGTGATGGCGTAATTAAAATTGAGATGCATTTTTTGCCAGATGTTTATGTAGAATGTGATGTTTGCCATGGAAAGCGATATAATCGCGAGGCGCTGGAGATTCTTTATAAAGGAAAAACAATTTCAGATGTCTTGGAGATGACAATTGACGAAGCAACGGAATTTTTCGAAAATATTCCTGCGATCCATCGAAAATTAAAGACTATTCAAGAAGTTGGTTTGGGTTATATTAAACTCGGGCAGCCTGCAACAACTTTTTCAGGCGGTGAAGCGCAACGAATTAAACTTGCTACTGAGCTCGCTCGGGCTTCAACTGGTAAAACAATGTATATTCTGGACGAGCCTACGACTGGACTACATAATGCTGACGTAAAAAGATTGCTTTCGATTTTGAATCGTTTGGTTGATGCTGGTAATTCAATGGTGATTATTGAACATAATTTAGATGTTGTTAAAAGTGCTGACTGGCTAATTGATATGGGTCCCGAAGGTGGGGCTGGCGGTGGAACTGTTGTGGCGACTGGAACTCCAGAACAGGTTTCGAAAGTTCAAAAAAGCTGGACGGGAAAATACCTTAAAAATATTCTTTAGGATAAATTGTCGTATCTTTTGAAAAGTAGTATAATATGTACTATAAAGTGCTTAATTTTATATCACGAAAGGAAAATATGGCGATTTTAGTAACTGGTGGTGCAGGATTTATTGGTGCTCACACTTCAATTGAGCTTCTTGAAAATAATAAAGAAGTCGTAATTATTGATAATTTTCGAAATTCGAAGCCTAAAGCTCTAGAGCGAATCCGTAAGATTTCGGGCAAAGATTTTAGGTTTTATGAAGCTGATATTTTAAATAAAGATGAGCTTCGGAAAATTTTTCAAGAAAATAATATTGAGCAAGTGATACATTTTGCGGGCTTAAAAGCTGTTGGCGAAAGTGTTGAAAAACCACTTGAATACTATAAAAATAATATCCAAGGAACGATTTCGCTTTTAGAAATTATGCGAGAATTTAACGTTTACGATATCGTTTTTTCTTCGAGTGCAACAGTTTATGGCGATAAAAATCCAGTGCCTTATCGAGAAGAAATGCCCTGCGAAACAGCAACAAATCCTTATGGATATACTAAAGTTGTGATTGAACATATTTTAAAAGATTTGGCAAAAGCTGATAAGCGCTGGTCGATTACAATTTTGCGATATTTCAACCCAATTGGTGCGCATGAAAGCGGTTTAATTGGCGAAAACCCCCAAGGAATTCCAAATAATTTGATGCCGTATATTTCTCAAGTTGCCATTGGAAAACGAGAAAAACTTTCAATTTTTGGTGATGATTACGAAACTCCTGATGGCACGGGCGTGCGTGACTATATTCATGTTGTAGATTTAGCTAAGGGCCATTTGAAAGCATTAGAAAATAACCGTAAGAATGGTGGCGTTAAAATTTATAATCTCGGTTCAGGCTCGGGAGTAAGTGTTTTGGAACTAGTTCGTGCTTTCGAAAAAGCCTCTGGTAAAAAGATTCCTTTCGAAATTACCTCGCGCCGTGCAGGTGATATTGCATTTTGTTATGCCGATGTTGCCAAGGCTGAAAAAGAACTTGGCTGGAAAACTGAAAAAACACTTGAAGAAATGTGTCGAGATTCGTGGAATTGGCAAAGTAAAAATCCGAATGGGTTAGCGTAAGAATCTTAAAAAAAGTTTGTTTTCGAACAGACTTTTTTATTTTTTTGAAAAAAGTACTTGACTTTTTAAGCTACCTTGTATAACATAGAAGTATGAAGGAACAAGAAAGCATTGAAAAATATGCTTCACAAATTTCAACTCAGATGCGAAAAGGTTTTATGGCGTTTTGCGTGCTAAAAGTTTGTGCAAAAAAGCCAGTTTACACCAGCGACATCATTAAAGAATTGCGTGAAGCTAAAATGGTTGTGGTTGAAGGCACGATTTATCCGTTGCTATCAAGACTGCAAAAAGATGGATTATTAAGCCATGAATGGCAAGAAAGTGAGCAAGGTCCACCTAGAAAATATTATTCAATAACTGAATTTGGCGCTAGTGTTTGTGAAAAGGTTAGCGAAGAAATCAGTAAATTAAATAAAACAATTAGCAAACTTTAAGGAGAAATATGAAAGAAATTACAAGAATTCATTTGGCGAAAATTCCTTACGAAATTGAAATTTATGCCAAAAAGAGGCTTGAAAAATATCTAAAAGATTTAAAAATCTACTCTGGCGATGAAGATATTTTCGAAGATGTTGAAATTCGAATCACTGAAATTTTGGCGGAACTTGGCGTAAAAGGAGGCGGAGTAATTACTGAAAAGGAAATTTCAAAAATTGAAGCTCAGATTGGTTCGCCAGAAGTATTTCAAGATTTGAATTTTGATGGTGAAAATGAAGAAGCTCGCATTCCGAAAACTTCAAAAAAGCTATTTCGAGACGAACAAAACGGAATGATTTCAGGTGTGGCGGCAGGTTTAGCACAATATTTGAAAGTTGATACAGTTTGGGTTAGATTAGTTTTAGCGGTTATGTTTTTTGTGAGTTTCGGTACGATTGTTCCAATTTATATTTTATCGATTCTTATAATTCCAGCGGCAAAAAATGCTAATGATATTTTGCGACTTCGTGGTGAAGCTATCACGGCGGGTGCAATTCGAGAAGTGAACGAAGAATATAATTTCGAAAAAAATGCAGCTCGAAATATGAAAATTGCTCGAATTTTTGGGATAATTTTCGGGGTTTTTACAGTTTTTGCTTTTCTTGGTGGAATCTTAGCAATGTTTTTCGGAAACTGGGCATTAATGCAAATTGGTGAAATGGCTAATTTTGCCAACGCAAAGAGTGCTGCAACCGGTATAGTAATTTCAGCAAATATAATGGGAATTTCATATTTGATTTTTACGGCTTTTATTGCAAAAATGCTGTTTAAATTGAAGGCTTCGAAAATTGATATCATAGCAATTATTGTTTCAGTAGTAGTTGCTTTAGGCGGAATTTTGGGATCGATTTCTTTTACATCAATTTTACGCGATAAGGCTAATGAGAAAGTTTCGAAAAGTTTAGTTTCTGAGCAAATTAAATTTAATTCTGAAAAAATGAAAAGTGTTAAGAAGTTAAAAGTTGATTCTTCGGTTGCTGTTTTCTATCACATTTCAGATGAGCAAAAAATTGAATTTACACATATGAATTTTCGAAAACATAATTTGAAAGTTGATTTTGAAGGAGAAACTTTAAAGTTAAGCTTAAATAATATTCCACAAAATCTATATTTTGGCGGATTAGGATATGAAGAAATTCATATTTATGGCCCAGAACTCAATGAAATTGATGTAACTTCAAACTCGAATGTAAATTATTTCGCTAAAGATACTGAGAACATGAAAGTGAAAATGAATGGTGGCTCGGTTCATTTTGAAAATTCAGCTAAAATTACAAATTTAGAGATTTCGAAAGGTGAATATGGCGTATTTTCAGGAAGACATATTGATGTTTTGAACCTAACATTAAATTCGAATAGCGGAAATGTTGAACTAAATAATGTTGAAAATGCAAATGTTAAAACTAAAAATTGTAGTTTTAACAGTCCAAAAGTTACTCGTTTGAAAGCTCGTGCAAAAAATGTAAAAGTGAATGATTATGATTTTAACGAGAACACTAAAGGCCAATGTTTTTATCTTGAAAGTTTAGATAGGGATGAATTTTAATTAAAGGAGGAATATGATTGAAGTTCGAAATATTTCAAAAATTTATGGAAAAAAGAAAAATCGTTTTCAGGCATTAAAAGATGTAAGTTTTAAAATTGAAAATGGTTCAAGTGTGGCGATTATTGGAAAATCAGGAAGCGGAAAATCAACACTAATTCATGCAATGAGCGGTTTGGACGCTCCAGAAAAAGGCGAAGTTTTAATGGATGGAGTAAATATTCTATCGATGAGCCAAAAAAAGATTGATAAATTTCGTTCGAAAAAAATGGGATTTATTTTTCAAAGCTTTTTCGTTCAAGGAAATGAAACTTGTTTCGAAAATGTGAGTTTACCGCTTGAAATTGCTGAAGAGCCAATTTTTCGAAGGAAAGAAATTGTAGAAGACGCCCTAAAAGCGGTTGGTTTGAAAGATAAAATCAAAACACCAGCTCGTGACCTTTCAGGCGGGCAAAAACAGCGTCTTGCGATTGCACGAGCAATTGTAAACTCGCCAGAAATAATTTTTGCGGATGAGCCAACGGGAAATTTGGACTCCGCAACCAGTGAAAAAATCGAAAAATTACTTTTTGAATATAATAAAAAGTCTGGTGCAACGCTATTTATTATTACTCATGATGAAGAATTAGCAGAAAAGTGTGATATTCGGATTCGAATAAAAGATGGCGAAATAGAGCATATTGAAGGAGTTAAAAATGCGTAGAGTTGATATTATTAAGCGAGCTGGAAAAAATATTCGTTTAGCGAAAGGGCGAACGATTTTGACAAGTTTGGCGATTGCGGTTGGTGCGACAACTGTTGCACTCGCAATTGCAGCCGGAAAGGGTGGTAATGCTTATGTTGAAAGTCTAGCTAATAAATTGGGCGACCAAAATGCTTTAACTATATCGCGATTAATTAAGAATAAAAAAGACCCTTATGCACCAAACAAGATTGAATCAACTCTTGAAGACGCTGTCAAGAAAAAAGCTGAAATTGACGCTGAGAATCAATCATTCAATAAAGAAGATTTAGATAGAATTTTAAAAATTAAAGGCGTTCGAAATGTTTCTCCAGCAGTTCCTGTAAAAATTGAAACTGTTCGGTTGGAAAATGGTGTAAAATATGACGGATATGTTGCCACTAAAAATGATGAACAGGAGATGGGGCTTTCGGCCGGAAAGCTCAGCAAGAACAATCAAATTGATAGTGGAAAGGTTATCGCACCAAAAGCTTATGTTGAACCATTTGGAGGTAAAAATCCTGCCGATATTGTGGACAAAAAAGTAGTTTTCGAAATCAAAGACGCAGAAGGCAAAACTTTCGAAAAGACTTTTGAAATTCAAGCAGTTGATGCTGGAAAAATTGATACTAACTTTAATTATCATGGAAATTTCTGGATGAACAATAGTGATGGTCTGGAAATTGCGAAAAAGCAAAATTCTGGTGAAATGCGGTTTTATAGTGCGAGCGTAACAACCGACGGCACACGAAAAGTTGATGAAATTAAAAAGGAAATTACGGCATTAAACGGCGGTGAATTTTATCAAGTTTCCACTTTTGCAGATGATAAAGCAACGGTTCAAACAGCAATTAATGTTATGGCAGCAGGGCTTGCTGGATTTGGATTTTTGACACTTCTTGCTTCAGCTTTTGGAATTATTAACACGCAATATATTTCAGTTTTAGAGCGAACCTCACAAATTGGTTTGATGAAATCGCTTGGAATGCGAAAGAGTGATGTTTCGAAACTTTTTAGATACGAAGCAGCGCTGATTGGTTTATTTGGTGGAATTATTGGAATTGTTGTAGCGTATGGAATTACTTTCTTAAACCCTGTAATCAGTAGTGTCTTAAAACTACAAAAAACTTCTGGCGTGGACACGAATTTACTTCAACCAGATTTATTCGCTTGGATTTTATTGGTAGTTGGTTTGATGCTACTTTCGGTAATTTCTGGATTTTTACCAGCACGAAAGGCAGCAAAGATGAACCCAATTGAGGCTCTTCGAACTGAATAAAGTTAATGAAATCGGCTCATTAAAAAAGTGAGCCGATTTTTCTGAAAAAATAGAAAAAAAGTCTTGAAATTATTAAAAAA
>CALHCA010000039.1 GCA_937930585.1 uncultured bacterium | reverse complement strand
TCAATTCCAAAATTAACGCCAAAATGTTTTTGCAAAAATTCTTCAAGATTTTTATCAGAATAAGCGTGATTTTCCATAAAAATATTTTAGCATATTTTCGAAAAAAATGGAAATTTAAAAGAAAATTTGTTATAATCGAAAAATGGAAATTACGGCAGGATTAAATAAAAACCAAAAAGAAGCAGTGGAAACATTAAGTGGGCCGATGCTAATTTTGGCTGGTGCAGGAAGCGGAAAAACCAAAACTTTAACACACCGAATTGCGAATATAATTGCGCACGGTGTAGCGAGCGAAGAAATCTTGGCGGTAACTTTTACTAACAAAGCTGCAAGAGAAATGCGTGAGCGACTTGCCGAGCTACTTGATCGAAATGCAAACGACAGATTCTTTATGCCCTGGATGGGAACTTTTCACGGAATTTGCGTGAAGATTTTGCGACTCAAAGGCGAGGCGATTGGCGTTGCAAATAATTTCGTAATTTATGACGAAGATGACCGCCGGAATTTAATTAAAAAAATAATGAAAGATAAAAATGGAATGATAGGTACACCAGCAACTCAATCAAAAATTGTAGAAGCTTTAATAAAAGAAGGATATTTAAAAGTAGAAAAGAAAAAATTATTTTCTACTCCAAAAGGGAGAGAACTTTATCTTGCTTTACCAGAAAAAGCAAAAAGTATTGATAATACAGCAAAATGGTGGTTAAAACAAGAAGAAATAAAAAAAGGAACAGCTACTGAAAATGATTTAGTTAAAATGGTTGTAGATGATATAAAAGAAATTATGAAAGAAACAAAAACTTTTGAAGTTAAATCAGCAAAAGAGGAAAAAGCAAAAGCTGATGCTAAAAAAGGTTTTACTAAATCTAGTTCTTCTGGAAGTAGCATAACAGATATGATATGTCCTATAACAAAACTTCCATTAGTGGCTATGCCTACTAAAAAAGATCCTAAAAAATTATGGTATTTTCCAAAAGATTATAAAGGTGAGCCAAAAATAGGATATATGATGAGCTTTGATGGTAAAAGTTTATATGAATTAAATTCTAAGAAAAATTATGATATTATAAAAAAATAGGTGGTAATTGTGGCAGAAGAAAAAATAAATGAAAGATTATTAGAAATTTACAAAAATATAAATACAGCACATTTTGAAGTAAAAAATATAGAAAATGCTTTTAATTTAAAAGAAGATGAAGAAAAAAAAATTGAAGAACAAGAAAAAAAAGTTGTTGAAACTGAAAATTTTATAAGTCAAAA
>CALHCA010000038.1 GCA_937930585.1 uncultured bacterium | reverse complement strand
TATTTACTTCTACTCAGTGCTTTAGATCTCAGAAATCTTATTTTACCAGAGGGATGGAAGATCGATGCTAAAGAAGGCTTAACAAATAAATCTCTTAATAGCATTAAGTTTGCTAAAATCCCTGTATTAATTTTAAATACCGAGTTAGTTGCTGGACCAAATATAAAAATCAATAAGATTATGGATCGGGGGATTTTTTACAAACCATAATAACTCTTCTAAACCCGCAAAAAATGCGGGTTTTTTCTTTTAGATTATTTTTGCAGTTCTAAAAATTTAATCTTAATATCTTCCAAAAGTTTTCTTGCTCGCACACGCACCTCGATATCTTTATAATTAAACTCAACATCTTGATGCATAATTTGATCAATAATTCGCGCCGTATTTCGAAAATCATCATTCAAAATAAAGTGGAAATACGGCACTTCGAGCGCCTGTTCTAATGAAGAAATCGCTTCTGGCAAACGTTTTTCGAAATCTTTTTCAAATTCTTCTGCGCTTGAATATCGGTTCGCAAAACGTGCTCGCCAAGTTTCGAAATCTGGTGGCAAAATAAAAACCGCAACCACTCGCTCGCTCATTTTTTTATATTCTGCAATTCCTTGAATATCAATATCTGTTACAGAAATCTGCCTGTTTTGGTTCGCTTTTTCAATCTCTGCAACACTTGTGCCATAAATCTTTCCGTGAACAAATTTCGCCTCAATAAACTCACGTTTCTTAAGCATTTCTTCAGCCTTTTCAATCGAAATAAAATTATAGTCAACTCCATTTTGTTCAATTTTACCATTATTTTCACGAGGAGTGCGCGTTGTGTGGCTGACAATATCACGATATTCTGGGTTTTTCAAAAGATATTTTTTGGTTGTATCTTTTCCTGCGCCAGAAATCCCCGCGAGCAATAAAATGCGAGAATTTTCAACTAAAGTAATAGCTTCAGGCGGTGTTTGATAATTTTTTACAAGAAATTCGAGGTTATTCATACTTTGATTTTAACATCTTCCGCCAAAAAAATCAAAAATCTATTGATAATTTTATTGTTACTATTATATAATGGAAC
>CALHCA010000037.1 GCA_937930585.1 uncultured bacterium | reverse complement strand
GTTCCAGTGTGGGAATATTTACCACCTCTTCGAGCGAGTTTTCGAAGACCGTGAATCGAAACGATTGGCGTAAGCTCTTCGCGCCCAGTGGTTTTGTTCCAGATATATGTCGCATAGATCTCATTTTTAAACGGGTTAACGCCAAATTGTCCAGCGATAATCATAAACTGTTTCAAATCATCAAGAGGGCGGAGTTGTTTTTGTTTATCTAAGCCTAAAATTGAACGGTGAACTGATACAAGCAATCGCTCTTTTGCTGAGCGTGAAGCTCCTTCTTCAAAAAGATTTTCTGCGAATGGAACGATTTCGCCATAAGTTTTTCGCCGTTTTTGAACCGCTTTTTTGCGTGCATCTTTTTCTATGTCTGACATTATTTGCAAATCTCCATTTCATTGATCATTTGCCATTCACAATTATGTTCTTTTTCATAATTTCGATATTTTTGCCATCGATATTCTGAACCAAACCAAGCAAGAGCTACTAGTCCGACAATCATAAAGAATATTATTTTTTTAAATTTTGTTGTTTTTGCGTGCATTTTATCTCCTTAATTTTATTATTTTTGATTTTCGAAAATGTTATCTGTCGCCACTATTCATTACTTTCTTGGCCGTTTTCTTTTTCGAAATTCAAACCTTGATTTAACTTTGAAATTTCTGCAAAACCCCGTTCGCAAAAATCTCATTTGTAAAATCAAGAAGCCCCATGGATAACGCACAACCATGGGGCTAATTTTGTAAGCTTAGAAAAGATGTGCGTTTTTAGAGTTACATCTTTACGCTTATGATGTTATATGGTAAAATAATACCAATATGAAGAAAAATCTTACACTTGTTGTAAATCCTCGTTCAAGCGGTTTCGAACTGATTCGAAAAAAGATTTTGCCTTTTTTAGATGAAAATCATTTCGAAAAAGGCAGTCTTAAAACTTTTGAAATTCAGCCAACTTCACCTATGGAAAATGCTCATGAAATGGCAAAAGGTTTGGAAGATGATGATATTATTCTAGTTGCTGGTGGTGATGGAACGGCGCATATTGCAGCAAATGCTGTGGCTATTTCTGAAAAAAAGAACATAAAAATCAAATTTACAGGATTCGGAAACTTTAACGATTATGCTCATAGTTTTTCGAAAAATAGCGGAAAAGCGGCAATTAAGTCTTTTGAAACACTAAAGGTTCAAGCTAAAATTAGACCAATTGAATTAAGAATTAATGGTGAATTTTTTAGATATGCACCGCTTTATGCAACGGTTGGCTTAACTGCTGAAATGGCTGAAATTTTCGAAGGGGGAAGGATCCGAAAGGTTTTGAAAAAGGTTTATAATCGAAATATACGTTTAATTCTTTCGCTTTCTGCCGCAACACGATTTTATTTTAAACATTGTCGTAATCATATTTTGAACCTTTCGAAAATTAAAATTAATGGTGGAGATTCTTTAAATATTCCACAAAATCCAACGGATATTGTTTTTATGAATGGGCCAAGAATGGCGAGGATTATGCGAAGTTCAATTAATAAAAAAGATAGCGATAGCTTTGGATTTGAAGTTTTAAATTCTGCGGGGCTTATACGAAATTCTCCATTTTTAGTGAAAGGTTTTTTTGGTAAAATTCCGCTTAAAAGGGCTGATTATGTAGAAATAGCTTTTCGGAAACCTCAAAATATTGTAATTCAAATTGAAGGCGAGGTTTGCAAAATTAAAAAAGTGCAAACTATTGAAGCAAAGATAAGCGATAAAATAATTGAGATTTTATAGAGGTTGAAATGAACGAAATTGAGCTAACAAAAAAACTTATTGAAATTGAGAGTATTTCTGGAAATGAAACTGAGATTTTAGATTTTTTGGCAAATTTTTTACGGGAGAACTCGGTTGAAGTTTGGCAAAATGAAGATTTTACGGCTGGGATTTTAAAAA
>CALHCA010000036.1 GCA_937930585.1 uncultured bacterium | reverse complement strand
ATACCACGCTTCACTCAATGCCAATACAGGAGATTAGTCTATGAAAAGTTATAAATTGGCAGAACTTTTAGGTCTAAAGGGCGCTTATGTAAGAAAATTTGATTTTGGTGTTTCGAAAATGGAAGCTAAAAAACCAGAACTAAAGAGTATTTCGGCTCAAATTATGGCGGAGTTATATCGAAAATCGCATAATATTGAGAGAAGGCTAGGGTTTTCTGGTGATAGCGTTTTAATGATTGAAGCTTTTTCAGCTTTAGTTAATCGTCTGAATGATGAGGGGTTTTGGACTGATTTTGGAAATGCAATATTTTTTGCAGAAGATGGTTTGGTTTCAGTGAATAAAAAAGATGTTGAAGTAAATAAGAAAATAATGAACTTAGCCGAACATTCAAAAACTTTTTTCGAAAAAGAATTGAAAAGGCAAATTCTTGAAAAATATCAGCAGGAATTTTCGAATTATTCGATCAAGCAAATAGAAGAAAAATTATTTTAAAAGGAGAAAAATGAGATATCAAATTTGTGTTTCGGGAGCGGCAACAGGTGATAGTGTTTTAGCTTCACGAGATTTGGCTTTTAGGCTCGGGCAAGAGATTGTTCGACAGGGGAAAATTCTAACAACTGGTGCAACGGTCGGTCTACCGCATCACGCAGCTTTAGGCGCAGTGAGCGTTAAGGGGCGAACGGGATTAAGTATTGGTTTTTCGCCGGCTTCAAGTTTTCGGCAGCATGTTAATACATATAAATTACCGTTTAAGCCTTTTGATTATATTAATTTTACGGGAATGAGTTATGTTGGGCGTGATACGCATTTGGTGCTTTCAAGTGATGCGGTGATTACGGTTGGTGGTCGAATGGGCTCGCTTCACGAACTTGCGACTGCTTTAGAATCTCGCAAGGTTTGTGGTATTTTGCTTGGAAGCACTGCTTTAGCGGATTATATTCCGACACTTTTGCAAAACGTTGAAGCTCCAGGGACAAAAGATATTATTTATGATAATAACCCAGAACGGCTCGTTCGAAAAGTGATTGCAAGACTAGATGAAAAAAATGCAGATTTTATTGCACCACGAGATGACGAACATCTTTCAGAAAAGCGTGCTGGAAACGGATAAAACTAACCGCTCAAAAATGGGTGGTTTTGCTTTTTAACAAAATATGTTATAAAATATAAATAATGAAATATCGTGAGTTTAAGTTAAAATCAAAATATCAGCCTACCGGAGATCAGCCACAGGCGATTTCGCAACTAGTTGAAGGCTTAAAAAATGGTGAGCGTGAGCAAACTTTGCTGGGCGTGACTGGAAGTGGAAAAACTTTTACGCTTAACCAGTTTATTAAACTTGCGAAAAATTCTGGAAAAAGGGTTAGTGTTACGGCTACCACTGGTTTGGCTGCAACTCATCTTGGAGGGAACACCATTCATGCTTGGAGTGGAATCGGAATTTATGATTATCTTTCGAGAAAGTTTTTCGAAAGATTCCCAAAAACGCGGGCTGAAATTATTAAAAACACAGATATTTTGGTGATTGATGAAATCTCTATGCTGCACGATTTTCGACTCGATATGGTTGAAGAAATTTGTCGCACAATTCGCCAAAATGATAAACCTTTTGGTGGAATCCAAGTAGTTCTGTGTGGTGATTTTTTTCAGTTGCCACCAATTAATCGAGCTGGTGAGCGAATTGGTGGTTTTGTAATTCATTCGAACGCTTGGAAACTTGCCGAATTTACGGTTTGCTATCTCGAGGAAAACTATCGTCAAAAAAATGATGAGTTGTCTGAAATTTTAAACGCACTTAGAGCGGATGATTTACGCCGAAAACACGCTCAAA
>CALHCA010000035.1 GCA_937930585.1 uncultured bacterium | reverse complement strand
TTCTTGTCCTTTCTTTTCTTTGTCTGCCAGTTTATTTGCTTGGCGTGCGAGTGTTTCTACAGAAAGGTCTTTTCCTTCTGAGACTAACCTTTTCATTTCTGCACTAATCTTATTTGCAGATTGTCGTTCTGTGAGATGTCTTCTATTCATGAAAGGATTATTCTCTGAATTAGTGGAAATTCTAACTTTTGGATCCCTCTTTTCGCGTTCAACAGTCTCATTAATTTGCCTAATTCTTTCGAAACTATCATTAATTCCTTCCAAATCCTGGTTAAAATCATTTGGCGGATTTTCTAAATGGTTTTGTGGTTCTGTCTGTTGAGCTGGCTGTGGCACTGGTGGCGTAAAATTCGAAAGTGGCTGTGGCGAGGACTGCGTAAATTGTTGAGGCTGATTTTGCCAATTTGGTGAAATAACTGTTTGATTCATCGAATCTGGATAAGGATTGTAATTTAAATGAATATTTTCATCAAAATTTTGTTGCGGTTGATTTTGCCAATTTTTATTTTGCTGAAAATTATTATAATTTTGCGCTTGCGATTGATTCCAATTTTGCCAATTTGAAAAAGCCCCATTTTGTATTTGTGGCTGATTGTGGTTAAAATTCATTTGGTAATGATTTTGCTGATTTTGAGAAAAAGCCGTTGGATTAGCTTTGGCTGGTTCTGAAACTTGAATATCTTCAAATTTAATATTGTCTGAACCTTCGTATCGATTTTTAGGGTCGAAATAATAAGTTTTGTCTTGAATGTTCTCAGAATTTTCATTCGTAAATTGAGCTAGGTTTCGAGCCATATCAAGATTTTGCATAATTTGTTGTTTTCGTCGCTGATCATGTTGGTTTAATAAATTATCAACATTCGAAGAAACTCGTGAATTATCAAACATATCTTCGGCTGCACGAGCTTCGTTTGAATATTCTTCACGAACAGTTGTGTTAACTGGCGCAATAGAGTGTTTAATAGCCCATCCTTCAGTATCAACAATATCTGCTAAGTAGCTGAGTCTGCGTGAAGCTTCATTTTGTGAGAGTTCTTTTGTGAGGTGTTCTTCTCTATTTACTGGTGCAGAAATTTGAATTAAATGCTCCACGCCATCTGGCTGCCAAAAACGCTTGTTTGGTTTTAAATAAAATGAAACAACTGCTGCGAGGTATGTTTCCATTGGTTGGTCTTTTCGAAGTGGTAAAGCAAGCGCGCCAAAAAAGATAATAATAGGTAGTGGTAAAATAATTAACCCCGGGAAAATTCCCCAAAGAAAAATCTCCAGCGCAATACAGCCTGCTACAATAATCAGGTAAATGAATTGCCGAAAGTTAAACGGCCCAAGCAATTTGTCATCAGCCTCAACGTCTTGAGGAACTTTATAAACGCTCATTCTTTATTTGCCCACTTCTCCTTATTTCAATAATATTAATTTTAACATATTTTCGAAAAAAAATAAAGCTTAAAAATAAAATAGGCAAAACATTTAGATTCTGCCTATTTCTTGTCTTTAATATTTTCAGGTTTCCAATTTCCGCCCAAAACTTTATCATAAAGACCTTTATTATTTCGTTCAATCTCTTTAAGCATTTTGCGAATTTCAGCACCTTGCACGGCGTTGAGCTTTCCGTATTCTGAAGGGTTTTCATTAATCGCCTTAACACTTTCGAGTGTGGATCTAATGGTTTCATTCGACATATTCGAAATTGCTGATTTATCCCAAATGATTTTCATTGCGTCATTTGAAGCTTTAATAATTTTATCGTCTGAGACATTTTTAGCATAATTGTCGTGAATGGCATTATAAACTTCTTTCGAATTCATACCATTTACAGCAATATTTTCAAGTGCTGCACCACCAATAAATTGAAGATCGTCTTTTTTGGTTTTCTTGAAAGCTTCAACCAAGTCATTGCGGTTAGCGTTCAATTCTCCACCAATTTCAGTTTTACCAAGTGAATCGATAGCACCTTTCAAGTCGGTCGTTCCCATAAACTTTTCAGCTGTTGCAGCGCGTAAGTTTTTAGTAATTTCGAAATCAATTCCATCTTTCTGGATTTTTTCACCCATATTTTTCGAAAAGATTTCGCTATAATCATTTCCTGAAAAATTAAGTGATTTTGTAAGGTTTGTGAGTGATTCGACTTCTTCTTTGTTCTCTTTCGAAGCTGCTACTAAAGAACTTGCAAGCGCCGAGACTTTTCCAGCTTCACCGCGTACACCAGACGCGGTTTCAAGTAAGTCGTTGCTGTAGCGCATGTTGTTTGCCATTGCATTATTAAGTGAAAGGTTGTTATTCTTTTCAGCTAGTTTAAGAGCATTTGTTTGATTCATATTATCAACAAATCGAAGTGCTTGCTCGCCAAATTTTCCACGTAGAGCTTTTAGTGATGCTTCGCTTAAATCGACAACTCCAGTAATATTCCCATTCGCGTCTTTTTTAAGCGTTGAATTGAATAACTCTGCTTTAATTTGTGAAAGCCCAGCATTTGTGTTTGCGGTTGCACGATTAAGAGCTTCGGTAGCTAACATTTCTTGATATTGTGTGTCTGAATTTATTAAATGCTTTTTGCGAGCATTATAATACATGTTCGAAAACGCATTTGAACCTTCTGGCATATTTTGAATTGCGTCTCGCCTTTCATTTTCAAGCTCCGTAAAGCGTTCTTTTTGATATAATTCCGCAATTGATTTCGAAGCACCAATTCGACGTCGGCGGTTGTAGTTCATCTGATTAATTCGCACGGGAAGTGAATTTGGCTTTTCTGCAATTGCACGATTTCGATACATTTCTTGGTTTTCTGAAAGGAATTTCTTTGCACGATCAACCGGACCTTTGTTCGGATTATTGATGATTCCAGCAAATTTACCAAGCAGGCTACCGCTAATTCGCATAATTGTTGGCGTAATCGCTAGTGGCACAACTTGCACTACGGCACCAAGTAAGAAAATTAAAAAACTACCGTTCGAACTTGCAATAATTGTTGTTCCAATTAATTGTGAACCTCCAAAAAGAAGAGAAATTAACGGATACATTACGAGCATTGTAGTGAATAGATCTTTCCATTTTTCGAACCATTTTTCAGTATTTGGTAGAATATTTGCTGCAAACGCAAGTGGTGCTAAGAAAACTAAAACAATAATAATTGCCTGTCGTGCAGCTAAAATCACTAAAGCTACAACCGCTGAATAAATTACTGCAACTAGTGCTCCAAGAATCATCATTACTGCGGCACCAATATTGCCCATAGTTGCAATTGTTACAGTGTAAGCACCATAAGCCACTACACCAGTTCCGCTCAAAACTGCAGCGGTCATATTTGACCAATCAAGATTAGCTGTTTTTATTTTATTTTCACCACCATTATTAAAAATACTGTCTCTAATTCCAATTAAAAGACTTTGAGTTTGTGCGCCTAGAATATTCGAAATATCAACTAAAATTGCACAAATATAGTAAGAAATATTAATTAAAATTGCTGCAATAATTAGCTTTGGCAATATTTTTTTAATTCCGTAATTGCTAATTCCAAAACCTGTTACTTGCGAATAAATCACAAAAACAAATCCAATCACAAAAAAGACGTTTGCAACGTTTCGCATATAATCCCAAACTTGAAAAAGCCCAGATTTATTTGACGTATAAAGTGGTTGAACTCGTAAAAATGCTTGTAGCCAGTCGTAAATACCATCCATCCATTTCGAAATTGTATTAGCGACCATACAAACCATCCAGCCTCCGCCACCTTCAACGCTACAAAGTGATTTATCTTCATCTTTCGAAACATCATCAACTTTAACATCTTGTGCTTCACCGTTTTGTTTTACATTTCCAAGCGCACTTACATCAAACGAATAGATTTTTCCGCTCGAAGCATCATTTTCATTGTCAAGAGCGATCACTGTTGTTTTGTTCTCGCCAGCATTTGCGGGAGAATTTTCGGCATAAAGTTTTTTTGAGCGAATTGAATCTGGAAATCTTGAAGTATCAGAAACTTTTGAATATGTTTTTCCATTATATGTTATGCCATTTTTTGAAGAATCTGTCCATTTTGCTCCATCAAGAGCAAGGGCGATATTCGAATTAAAAAATCCCAAGATTGCGACTACTGTAAAGATCGCGATGAAAAACACATTTC
This sequence comes from uncultured bacterium, assembly GCA_937930585.1. Classification (GTDB taxonomy): domain Bacteria; phylum Patescibacteriota; class Saccharimonadia; order Saccharimonadales; family Saccharimonadaceae; genus Nanogingivalis. Next base: position 2,446 of record CALHCA010000035.1, on the reverse strand, counting down.
GAAAATCTTGAGTTTTTGCTTTTTTGAACCTCGCCAAAGTTTGCATATGACCTGATTTTATCATAATTTAACCCTTTTGTCAACCTTAAAATTAAGTTTTTAGAATAAAACACTTGCTTTTTCCCTGAAAATGGTTTAAAGTATAATTATCATGGTAAACAAAATAAAAAATATAATAATAGTTGGGTTAGTTTTGACGAGCTTTTTTGCAGCCTTTCAGAGTGTTTTTTCTTTGAATTATACTTTTGCGAGAGAAGTGGTTGAAGATAGTAATGGTAATTCTGTTAGCCCAAGTGATTTAAAATCAAAATCGGATTCAAACAGTAATTCTGACAGTAAAAATACCCCTCCTGCTGATGCGAAAACTGCAATTCTACCTTCAGACTGGAAAATTGAAGATATTTTAAATATGGTTTTAGTTGTGGTAACTACTGGTGTTGGAATTGCGGCGGTCGGCTCGATTGTTTTTGCTGGTGTTCTGTATATTACTGCTCGCGATAATGCCGCACAAGTTTCGAAAGCTAAAACAATGATCATGAATACAATTATTGGTATCATAGCTTATATTTTAATGTGGGCGTTCTTAGAATGGATTATTCCAGGAGGAATTTTATAATGAAAAAGATTATTTTAGCGGTTTTTATAACTTTTATGCCAGTTTTGTATTTTTCGAATAATGCTTATGCGGCTGGTTGTAATGATAATCAAACTTTTTTCGGTCTCCCCGCTTGGTATCGTGGATTAACTAAATCTGGCGAAGGCGGATGCCAAATTAAAAATATTGGGCCGTCTGGAAAGGGTGAAGTTACTTTAGAACAGTTTGTCTGGACAGTGGTTGCGAATGTTATTGATATGGCCTTTCGAATTGCTGGTGTTGCTGCAATAGGATTTATTATTTATGCAGGTTATCAATATATGATTGCTGTTGGTGATCCAGGAAAACTTGCGGGTGCTAAAAAATCACTAACTAATGCAATAATCGGACTAGTGATTGCGGTTCTTGCTTCAACAATAGTAACATTTATATTAGGGATTTTAGGATAATGAAAGAATATAGATTTTTAGCAGAAGCGTCCTTTGATAAATCGAAAGTATTAAATGGAATTGATACTTCAAATAAAAATAAAGCTAGCGATGCTTCGATGCAGAATGCTTTCAATACTGCTTTTATCTGGGCTGGAATTATTTGCGTGATTATAATTATTGTAGCAGGATTAACTTTTATAACAGCGTCCGGAAATCCGGGAACAATTTCGAAAGCAAAATCTGCATTAATTTATGCTTGTGTTGGTATTGTGGTAATCATATCAGCTGCACTAATTGTTAACTTAATTCTTGGTGGATTACTAACGGGGTCAATATAATGAAGAAAATAATTTTAATAAGTAGTATTTTACTTTCAATAGTTCTATCGCCTATTGCTTTCGCAGAAGGTAAGACAAATGGATCTGGTGGTGAAACATTTGACGCTTGTAAACATGTTGTTTCTGGAAAAACTGCGGTTTGCTCTGGTGATTCGAAAAATGCAACTGATATTGCTAAAAATATAATCTCTATTCTTCTATGGGTTGTTGGTATAGCGGCAGTTATTGTAATTATCTATGCAGGAATAACATTTATAACAGCAGCTGGAAATCCATCAGCAATTGCTCGAGCTAAAACAATGATAATTTATGCTGTTATTGGTTTAGCGGTTGCAATTCTCTCTTACGCAATTGTTAATTTCGTTATTAACACTTCAAGCGGAAAAGGAGTTGGTGGAGGATCATCTGGAAGCTCAGGCAATTCTAGTGAATCTAATAATTCAAGTGGCTCAACTAATACTGGATCGCAAAGTAAAAACCAAAATGGTGAAAATAATTCAGGACAAAGTTCAAGCGGTTCGAATAGATCAAATAATAATTAGAATAATATAAGGAGAATAAAATGAAGAAAATTTTAATAACTTTTGGATTAATCCTTGCGGTAGCTGGTTCTTTTGCTTTTAATGCCGGATTTTTCGAAAAACAAGCTTATGCAAACAATGCAGCAGATTTAATTAAACAAGGTGCAGATTCAACTGGTCAACAAGATACTCGTTCAGCTGGTGATATCGCTAAAGATGTTGTAAATATAATGTTCTTTATCATTGGTGTTATGGCGGTTATTATGATTATTTGGGGTGGAATTCGATATGTTCTTTCAGCTGGAAATAGTGCTGCCATCACTAGTGCAAAAAATACAATCTTCTACTCTATTATAGGTCTAATTATTGCAATCCTTGCTTACGCAATTGTGAACTTTGTCATTAATACTGTTGCCGGTGGTAATAGATAATCTTATATAATTATAGACTTAAGTTTATAGAGCAGGTTAATAGTTGATAATTTAAAATACTTGCAAAATAGTAAAAATTTGATATAATTTAAGTATATATAATTTAAGAAAGGAAATGTAATTTAAAATG
>CALHCA010000034.1 GCA_937930585.1 uncultured bacterium | reverse complement strand
AAGAAAGAATTGAATTTGATAATATATAATAAATGTGCTACTATATCTTGGTAGTACATTTTATTTAGATTGGGGTGGATAATATGCCAAAACACAAGATTGCATTTTTTGATATTGATGGAACGATTCGAAATAAATCTTTGACAGAATCTCTTTTTGAAATTCTTGTTCAAGATTACCCTTATCGTGGAGCTAATGAAGAAAAATATCTTCAACTTCAAGAGGAAGCTTCTAAGCTTCGAAAAGCGTATAAATCTTCTGGCGATGAAGCAGACGATTTATTTGGCAAATATTGCCAAAAAATTATTGAATTTTCGATGCTCGCTCTTGAAAAATATTCTCTTGAGGAAGTTCGAGAAATTGGTCGTAGGGTTGCAACTGAATATCGAGACCATCAGGATTATGTGTTTTCGAAAGAACTTATTGAGTTTTTGCGGCAAGAAGGTTTTGAATTAGTTGCAATTTCTGGTTCGCCAAAATTTTTAGTTGACGCCTTTGTAAAGGAATATTACTTTTCGAAAGGAATTGGCCAGGAATACGTCAAAGATGAATCAGCTGGAATTTTTAAAGAAACTGAAATTCGAACTTTTCAGAATAAACATATTTTTGTCGAAGAGCTTCTCAAACAAAGAACAAGTGGAGAATTCCACCGTAGTGATTTCTTTATTATTGCAGTTGGCGACACGGAATGTGATTTTTCGATGATGGATTACGCAGATAAGACTTTCGTGATAAATCCTTCCTTGAGCTTTTTTTCGAGTATAATTAATTTCGTACGGAATAACTCGCCGGAATTGTGTAAACTGAAATATTCAAAATTTACGATTATATCTGAAAGAAAAAGAAGACCAATAATTCAGGAAGTTTATTCAACAAAAGATATCAATGGCTGTTTTATCGAATATGGAGTAGAAGTAAGCACTCCTTTAATTCGTAAAATTCAAGATGTTAGGTTCTTTCTTGAATATAGAAAATCATTATGGTTTTAGTTTCTAAGCGCCCGAAAGGGTGCTTTTAAAATTATGAAAAAATAATAAAAAGGGCTTGACTTTTTGAGTAGTATAATGTAGAATGGTATAGATTTATGGCTCAAAAGGAAGTAATAAAATTGGAAGGACGAATTGTGGAGGCTTTGCCAAACACGCAGTTTAAAGTTGAACTTCAAAATGGGCATACAATCATCGCTCATATCAGCGGAAAGATGCGAAAGCATTATATTCGATTGGTGCCGGGCGACAAGGTTGAAGTAGAGTTGACCCCTTATGACCTTACTAAGGGAAGAATCAGCTTCCGCCTAAGAGATTAGCAAGTTCAAAATAGGAGGAGCCAGATTTCGAAATGGCTTATTATTTCTATGGGGATTTGCAGATAATATAAACCTAAAGGATAAGGAGTTTTTATACACTTATGAAAGTTCGTGCAAGTGTTAAAAAAATCAGTCCAGATGACATTTTAGTTCGTCGAAAAGGTCGACTACGTGTCATCAATAAGAAAAAACCTAAGAATAAGCAAAGGCAGGGTTAAGTATGGCTCGAATCGCAGGGGTAACAATCCCAGCAGAAAAGCAAGTTTGGATTGCACTTACTTATATTTATGGTATTGGCGAAACAACTTCGCGAACCA
>CALHCA010000033.1 GCA_937930585.1 uncultured bacterium | reverse complement strand
TTCGATATCTAAGCCTGCTTTTGAAGCGTAGAAGGTAACCGTTTTTTTTAAAATTAAACTAGAATTTAAACCTTTTGCGCGATATGCAACCTCACCATTCGGGCGGTAAAACTCAATATCCGGAAATTGCTTCTCAAGCTCTTTTTTGAAATCAAAAATTTTAGTATTTTCTGGCCGAAGTTCTGGTAAAATTCGCAAAATTTTCGGAATAATATCGCCAGCTTTAAAAACTACTGCCGTGTCACCAATTCGCGCATCAAGCCGTTTGATTTCATCAGCATTATGTAAACTTGCATGCCGAACAGTAGTTCCAGCAAGTTGAACTGGCGAAAAAACCGCAACAGGAGTTGCAATACCGGTTCGCCCAATCGAAATAACTATATCTGAAATCACCGCCGTAACTTCTTCAGGGGAATATTTAAAAGCAATCGCTGCGCGAGGTTGTTTTCCGACAATTCCAAGTTTCGAAAAATGCTCACGATTATTAATTTTTACAACTAGACCATCGGTATTAAATGACAATTCTTTTCTCTTTTCACTCCAAAAATCAATAAACTCAATAACTTTTTTTAAACCGTTAATTTTTGAAGCTTGCTCATTTATCGTAAAACCAAGATTTTTTAATGCTTCATAAGCGAACTGGTTAGTAGGGATATCTTGTGGATTTTCACGAATTAGATCATAAGCTCGAAAATGTAGAGGTCGAGAAGCCGCAATTGAAGGGTCAAGCTGGCGAATTGTACCTGCAGCCAGATTTCGTGGATTGGCAAATTCTGGTTCACCATGCTTTTTTCGAATAAGATTTATTTTTTCGAAATCTTCCTTCAAAATAACAATCTCGCCGCGAACCTCAGTTCTTCCATTTTTAAAATTCTCAAATTTACCACTTGCCTGTAAAAAAAGTGGAATATTCTTAATTGTTCTAATATTACTTGAAACATCTTCACCAACAAAAGAATCACCTCGAGTAACAGCTCTCACAAATTCACCATTCTCAAAAATAAGAGAACAAGCTAAACCATCCATTTTAATATCTGCAAAAAAATCCTCTTCAATATTTGGCTCAAGTTTTTTGATTCTCTCAAACCAATCAAAAATTTCTTTACTGCTAAAAATATCGTTTAAACTTAACATTCTACTAGCGTGAGAAACCTTAATAAACCCACCTTTAACCATATTTCCAACTCTTTGTGTTGGTGAGTTTTTTGATATTATTTCTGGATTTTCAGCCTCAATTCTCTTAAGCTCAGAAAAAAGCGAATCGTAAACCGAATCTGGAACACTTGGATTATCAAGAGTGTGATATTCGAAAGAATAACGATTCAAAAGCTCTAGCAAATCTTTATATCGAGTGTTTTTATCTATCCCCATCAACAATCCTTCGATATAAAACGTAAATATAAACCGAACTTAAAACACAAGAAAAACAACTCATTAGGAGCATTGAAATTGGTACGATTGGGATATTAACCAAAAATCCATTAATTGAAATCAGCCAATTCATTAACATAATTATTGGAATTATTACAATTGACCAAATTAAAGCAAGTATAAAAATTAAGAATAGAATTCTTTTCAATATTGCGAGCCGTCTTTGAGAGACCATATTTCCAGCAATTTTTAGAGCCTGCAATGGATAGGTTCCTGGAATTGTTACAATAATCATTGCAAAAATTGAACCCATCACCCAAAAAGCTGAAAGCGAAAATAACAACAATATTGCGCCAAAAAATACAGCTTGTTCTATTCCACTAGATAAAAAACTTGTTGTTTTTGCGGCTGCACCAACAATTGTTGCAATAAATACAGGAACTAATTGCATTAATATTACGATAGCAATAACCGTCATTGGGATAATAGGAGCTCCACAAGAATATAAAGCATCTCTTAAATTTAAGTTCTTTTTTCCACTTAAAATATTTCGACAAATCTGAACTGTTGCAAGCCAAATAAATAACACTATTATAGCGAACATCATCTGTTGAATCTCACTTGGTGATTGTACCAAACCGCCACTATTAAATGTTGCCGCCATAATCAACCCGGCTTTACCGATTCCACCAAAAAAACCTTCAAAATTTCCGCCATTAGTAGTGTCAACAACAGCCTGCAAGCTCGAAACAAAATTTTGGTCCATTAGCCCAATGAAAATAATACCAGCTAAAGCTGAGACTAAAACAAGATTTCGAAAAATCTTTCTATTTTCTCGAATAAGGCTAAAAACAAAACCTAGTAGATTCCAATACCCCCCAATTTCTAAGGGTCGAACATAATCCCTTTTCCTTGAAAGCTTAAAGCTTCTATGCGGCCTACGCGCTTTAAATTTTCGAAACCTTTCTATTATATTTTTTCGTAAATAAATTCTAATTCTTATATACCAAAAATAAACTAAACTAATTTGTTTTTCATTTGAACTTAATATTTTCTTTCTAAACACTAAAACCTCGCACTATTTTCTTTCAATCTTTTAATCCTATCATCTAAAGGTGGGTGTGTTGAAAATAATCTCTGAAAAAATCCCTGTTTCATAGGATTGGAAATAAATAAGCTTGCTGTTGTTGAGTTTTGTCTTTCAAGAGGCTTATTATTTTTCAACTTTTCAAGAGCACTAATTAAACCATCTGGATACCTAGTTAATGAAACAGCAGTTGCATCAGCCAAAAATTCACGCTGACGAGAAATTGCAAGTCTCGTTATTGTAGCTAAAAGTGGCGAAATTAAAACAAAAAATAACCCCAAGATTAAAGCGATAGGATTTTTCGAATCCTCATCGTCGTCATTCAGAAAAATGAACCTTAAAACAATATCAGAAAGTACCCCAATAACAGCGGTTAAAGCGATTGCCGCCATCGAAACTCGGATATCATAATTTTTAATATGCGAAATTTCATGAGCCATTACGCCTTCAATTTCAGACCTATCCATATTTTCAAGAAGCCCTGTTGTTGCACAGATTACAGAATTCTCAGGATCAGTTCCAGCCGCAAAAGCGTTCATTGAAGAATCATTAACAATATAAAGCTTTGGCATAGGTAGGCCAGTAGTAATAGATAATGATTCAACTATTGAATAAAATTCAGGAGCGTCTTTTTTTGAGATCAACTCAGCACCATTCATTTTTAAAGTAATAGCTATCGAAATCTTATACTGAAATAATACATAAAAAATAGCAAAAATTAGCGTAAAAATAAAAATTGTTAAATCGTCATAGATATAAGAAAAATATAGCCCAATCCCAGAAATAATCGTAATAAATAATGAGAAAATAATCACAGTATTACGCTTATTCTGAGAAATTGAGCTATACATATTTAATAAAACCTCTAAAAAATAAATTAGAATTTTACTTGAGGCGCAGATTCAACTACTTTTCTATCTTCCACTTCGAAGAACTCCCTCTTTTCAAAACCTAATTTTTTAGCAAAAATATTAGTTGGGAATACTTTAATCTTAATATTGAGGTCTCGAACACCACCATTATAAAATCGGCGCGCACCTTGAATTTTATCTTCGATTTCTTGCTGTTGTTGTTGAAAACGTATAAAGCCCTCATTAGCCTTTAGTTCAGGGTAGTTTTCAGCAACAGCAAACAAACGGCCAAGCGCCTGTGAAAGTTCACCTTCAGCTTTAGCAGCGTCAGAAACATTGTTTCCAGCACCTATTAATCCAGCTCGTGCACTACTTACATTTTCGAAGACTTCTTTCTCATGAGTTGCATAACCTTTTACAGTCTCAACAAGATTAGGGATTAAATCTGCTCGGTATTTTAGCTGAACAGCAATATCGCTCCAAGCTTCTTCAACTCTTTCATTAAGCCGCACAAGTGCGTTGTATTGGCTCCAAACAAAAAGCCCAACAAGGACAAGAACAGCAATAATTACAATAATTGCAATTGTCATTTTATTATACTCTCCTACTATTGTTAAATTTGGTGCGCAAGGCGGGAATCGAACCCGCACGACTGTTTAGGTCAAGGGATTTTAAGTCCCTCGCGTCTACCAGTTCCGCCACTCGCGCATATTTATATTTTACACGCCTTAACCGCAAAAGTCAAGGCGTGTTTAAACTTAAGCTTCATCTTTGTCAAGAAGTGGAGCAATAATCATAATAAATAGAGAAAAAGCACCAAGTACTAAG